>NZ_JBMOWO010000015.1:0-115052 GCF_049310525.1 Pseudomonas sp. GZD-222 | reverse complement strand
CCCCGTGATGAGACCTTACAGGCTCAACGACCGATTGGAGGCCTTGATGAACTCTTTCTTCAACGCCTCGAAATCATGCACTGCCGGAAACTGCGGGAACTCGCGGATCACATTCTCCGGCGCATGGAACAGAATCCCTGCGTCAGCCTCACCCAGCATGGTGGTGTCGTTGTACGAGTCACCGGCTGCGATCACCCGGTAGTACAGGCTCTTGAACGCCAGCACCGACTGACGCTTGGGATCTTTCTGGCGCAACTGGTAGCCGGTCACCCGATCCGTTTCGTCAGTGATCAGGCGATGGCAGAGCAAGGTCGGGAAACCCAGCTGGCGCATCAGCGGCTGGGAGAATTCGTAGAAGGTGTCGGAGAGAATCACCACCTGGAAGCGCTCACGCAGCCAGTCAACGAACTCGATGGCGCCGTCCAGCGGCTTGAGCGTGGCGATCACCGCCTGGATATCGGAAAGCTTCAGGCCATGCTCATCAAGAATGCGCAGGCGCTGCTTCATCAGCACATCGTAATCGGGAATATCACGGGTGGTCGCCCGCAACGATTCGATTCCGGTTTTTTCCGCAAAGGCGATCCAGATTTCCGGGACCAGTACGCCTTCCAGGTCGAGACAGGCAATTTCCACAGCACACTCCTCGAACAACGCCAAAAATGGGAAGCCGCACTCTACATGCGCGGCGTCTGCCCCGGCAATTTTTGTTAAGATCGTGGTATTACGAGCGCCAAGCGCCATTCAATGACCGGAAGCCGCCTGATGAGCCAACCCTTCGACGTCGCCGCCCTGGCCGCGACTTACGCCAACAAGTCCCCGCAAGACATCCTCAAACTCGCCTTCGAACACTTTGGCGACGACCTGTGGATCTCCTTCAGCGGCGCCGAAGACGTGGTGCTGGTGGACATGGCCTGGAAGATGAACAAGAACGTCAAGGTGTTCAGCCTCGACACCGGCCGCCTGCACCCGGAGACCTATCGCTTTATCGATCAGGTGCGCGAGCACTACAACCTGCCGATCGAGATCCTCTCCCCCGATCGCAACAAGCTCGATCCCTTCGTCAAAGAGAAAGGCCTGTTCAGCTTCTACAAGGATGGCCACGGCGAATGCTGCGGCATCCGCAAGATCGAACCGCTGCGCCGCAAGCTCAGCACTGTCAGCGCCTGGGCCACCGGCCAGCGCCGCGACCAGAGCCCGGGCACCCGCAGCCAGGTCGCAGCGCTGGAAATCGACAGCGCGTTCTCTACCCCCGAGCGCACCTTGTACAAATTCAACCCCCTGGCGCAGATGAGCAGCGAGGAGGTCTGGGGCTATATCCGCATGCTCGAGCTGCCGTACAACAGCCTGCACGAGCGCGGCTTCATCAGTATCGGCTGCGAGCCCTGCACCCGCCCTGTGCTGCCTAACCAGCACGAACGCGAAGGGCGCTGGTGGTGGGAAGAGTCGACCCAGAAGGAATGCGGCCTGCATGCCGGCAACCTGATCACGAAAGGCTGATTGCCCAGACAGACAAAACCGGCTTCGGCCGGTTTTTTCATGCCCGCAAAAAAGTACTTGCCCGGCACCAATAGTGTATTGCTACACTAATACACATGGACGCCATGACCCTGCACATCGAACCCAGCTCTGCCGACCCGATCTATCGCCAGATCGTCGGCCAGATCACTCGCCTGATCAGCGCTGGAACCTGCCCACCGGGCACCCGCCTGCCTTCGGTGCGCGAGGTGGCCGCCGCCCATGCGATCAACCCGATGACGGTTTCCAAGGCCTATGCCTTGCTGGAAGCCCAGGGTTTGCTCGAGCGCCAGCGTGGCAAAGGCATGCAAGTTGCTGCCAACCATCAGGCGATCACCCCCAGCAAAACACGCCTGCAGGCATTGCAGCCCGCTTTGCAGGAACTGGCTCGCCAGGCGCACCAACTGGACCTGAACCTCGATCAATTGATCGAGGCCCTCACCCCTCTCATGAACGAAGCAGCGCTTTCGAAGGATCGCAATGAGTAACCTGCCCGCCGTGGTCGAAGCCCACGGTCTGACCAAACGCTACAAGGATCACATGGCACTGGACGGTGTTTCGCTGAGCATCGAACCGGGAACAGTACTAGGTTTGCTGGGACGCAATGGTGCAGGCAAGAGCACCCTGATCGAGTGCCTGCTGGGGCTGCGTCAGGCCGACAGTGGCGAGGCCCGGTTGTTTGGCAAACCTGCCAGCCAGATCGATGACCAGGGCAAGGCTGCCTTGAGTTATGTGCCGCAACAGGGCGACAGCCTGAACTGGCTGAAAGTCGGCGAGGCCCTGAAGTTCTTTGCCAGTCTTTATCCAACCTGGGATAGCGAACTGGTCGAAACGCTGCTGCAGCGCTGGAACCTGGACAGCCAGCGCATGATTCACAGCCTCTCCCCAGGCCAACGCCAGCAAGTGGCGATCATTCGCGCCCTGGCCCCTCGGCCGCGTCTGCTGGTACTGGACGAACCTGCTGCAGCTCTCGATCCGCTGGCACGGCGCGAACTGCTGCGAGAAATCGTTGAGCTGGCGAGCGAACATGGCAGTACCGTGGTGTTCTCCACCCACATCCTCTCCGACCTGGAGCGCATCGCTTCTCATGTCGCCCTCGTTCATCAGGGCCAGCTGCGACTGTATGCCGAAGTTGATCAGCTCAAGGATGAATTGGGCCTGAGTCTGGAAGACCTGTTCTTGGAGCTGGCAGCATGAAGGCCTCGGCGCTCAAGCCGCTGTTTTTCGGCGCGTGGCTGCCCGCTGTGGGCGCACTGTGCTACGTGCTGACGCTGGCTGTCGGTGTCAGCCTCTGGTACCGCACACCTGAAGCCCCGGCATCACTGGCCTGGCCTTTCACCTGGGCCGTTGCCGCCGCCCTGTGGTGGCTGTTCCATGGGCCAAGACTGTGCAGCCTGACCACGAACATGATTGCCCTACGCGCCCCCAAGGTTCGTCGCACCTTGCTGGGCGCAGTGGGCCTGCACATGGCACTGAGTATCGCTCCGCCACTGATGTGCCTGGCGCTTTGGCCAGTGGCCAGCCATCACCTCCCGCAGTTGGCGGCGGCATTATGGCTGGGCTCGTGCTTCGGCCTGCTGACCATCAGCATGCCGTGGGCCTTGAACTTCATCCCGGTAACCCTGCTTGCCCTGTACTGGCCTGTGCTCGCCAACCCCGGCCAAAGTGCTCTGCTTGGCGTACTGGCGCTGCTATTGACCTGGGCATTGTGGCATTACCATTCGCAGCGGCCACGGACCAAGCTCATGACGCCACTGGGGGTAGCTCTGAGTGGATTCACCCTTGGCTCGCGCGATCCAGGCAAGGGGTGCGCAGTTCCAGCAGCCGGCGCTCTCAGCAACACCGCCGCCGATCAGAACCACCAACGCCAGGAGCCCATGGCCGCCCTGCTTGGCCGCAGTTGCCAGACCATCAAACAGATATACGGTAAACGCGGCCAGTATCTGATGTACCTGGCACTGGCGAGCGTCGTGACGTTCGTCTACTGGATAGAGCCGGATTACAACACTGGTTTCCTTGCCATGTGGGCGGCAGTCCTGTTGGTCTGGACGCCCATGCACGCCATAGGCACGCTGATCGACCTTCACGGGCGCAACCGCGCGACCCTCGCCGAACTGCTCCTGGCGCCTGGCTTGCCACCCCGCGAGCAATTGCAAGCGACCCTGCTGCGCCAGCTGCGTAACAGTCTGCTTGAGCGCCAGGTGCTGATGACCTTGCTGCTGGTTGCCATGGGGATAAACAACCACAGCCCGGGATTGCACCGGCCACTGGCTGCGATTGCCTTCAGCACATTCATGCTCGCGCTGAGCCTTGGCCTGGCCAGGCTCGCCTGGCGCGGTGCACTGAGCAAATTCCAATGGGGCATGGGCACCGCGCTGCTGATGGCGTCGATCTACATTGGCACGCTCATGCTCATCATTTTCTGAGCCAAACCGAGGACAAGAAAAAACCGGCACGATGGCCGGTTTTTTCTTGTCTGCTGCTGGTATCAATGCACCGGCAACTCGACATCCGCAAACAGCTCTTCAAGCTCTTGCTTGTTGTGACACTGGATAGCCTTGGCCATCACTTCACGGGTCAGGTGCGGGGCAAACTTCTCGATGAAGTCGCACATGAAGCCACGCAGGAAGGTACCACGGCGGAAGCCGATCTTGGTCACGCTGGACTCGAACAGTTCGCTGGCATCGAGGACCACCAGGTCATTGTCGAGCTTGGTATCAACGGCCATCTTGGCCACGATGCCCACACCCAGACCCAGACGCACATAGGTCTTGATCACGTCGGCGTCGGCGGCGGTGAACACCACTTTCGGGGTCAGGCCGCGATGGCTGAAAGCTTCGTCGAGCTTGGAACGGCCGGTGAAACCGAACACATAGGTAACGATCGGGTATTCGGCCAGGGCTTCGAGGGTGAGCTTGGGCAGCTTGGTCAACGGGTGGCCTTGTGGCACCACCACGCAACGGTTCCAGCGGTAGCACGGCATCATGACCAGGTCGCCAAACAGCTCCAGGGCTTCGGTGGCGATGGCAAAATCGACGGTGCCGTCCGCAGCCATTTCGGCAATCTGCATCGGCGAACCCTGATGCATGTGCAGGGCCACTTCCGGGTACTGCTTGATGAAGCTGCTGATCACCGGCGGCAATGCGTAGCGCGCCTGGGTGTGCGTAGTGGCGATCGACAGGGTGCCCTTCTTCTCGTTGGAGAATTCCTGGGCAATCTGTTTGATGCTTTCGACCTTGCGCAGGATTTCGCCAGCGGTGGTGATGATGCGCTCACCGGCCGGGGTCACGCGAGTCAGGTGCTTGCCGCTGCGCGCGAACACTTCAACGCCCAGTTCGTCTTCGAGCAGGCGGATCTGCTTGCTGATGCCCGGCTGGGACGTGTACAGGCTCTGCGCTGTCGCGGAGACGTTGAGGTCGTGGTGCGCCACTTCCCAGATGTAGCGCAATTGTTGGAGCTTCATAGGTATCCCTCAAATCAGCTGGGGCGTCACCGGCAGCAGCGACGATTTATAACTATATTAGTGGTTTGAAGAATAAATCTAGAACTATTTTAGCAGTCTAGTAGGAATCCACTGACACGGCAGCCTTAAGCCTTCCGACGTCCCAGGTGCTGGGCCAACGGCACCATGTACACCGGCACCGGCGACAGCTGGAGCAGACGCACTGCGGTGCGGCCGATGGGAATATCCACCCCCGCCCCCTGGCTGTGGCTGCCGAAAATCAGCAGATCGACACTCAGGCGCGCCGCCTGCTCAAGGATCACCTGCGCCGGATCGCCCTGGCGCACGCGCACGGCCTTGATCAACGCCAGGTCCGCTTCTTCACCCAACTCGTCCCGAAAGTTTTCCAGCACCTGCTGTTCGATGGTGGCCATGACGTTGTTGACCCCCTGACTGTGCAGTTGGTCGAGGGTCTGTTCGTCCAGGTAACTTTGCAACAGCGACTCAGCGAACTGCCCCATGGGTTCGACGGCATGGATGACATACAGCTCTGCATTGAAGGTTCGCGCCAACGCCAGCGCGTGTTGCATGACAAAAGGCGCGTATACACCGAGGTCAGTGGCATACAGCATGGAACGGATCATTCGACCTCCTCGACTGCCGCCTGGGCAGAGCAAGCTTCAGCTTAGCAGCGCGCCGATGACACGCTGTTCCGTCTGGCGCTCCACACCAGCGGCCTAGCGCAGGGTCGGTTCGTTACTGATGCCGTGCGGCACATGACCGGTTGCAACCACGCTGCGCGCCCGCTCGCAATGGCCGGCCTGGTCATCGAAGAACACATCGGCGGCGAAGGCCTCAAGGAACGCCGATTTGTCCAGCCCACCCAGGAACAGCGACTCATCCAGGCGGATATCCCACTCGCGCAACGTGCGGATCACCCGCTCATGCGCGGGTGCCGAACGCGCGGTTACCAAGGCAGTGCGAATCGGGCAGGCGCCTTCAGGAAACTCCTTCTGCAGCAGGTTCAACGCGGCAAGGAAGGGCTTGAACGGCCCGCCTCGCAACGGTTCGCGCGCCGACTGGCGCTCGCTGGCCTGGAACGCCTCCAAGCCACCCAATTGGTAGACCCGCTCAGACTCGTCGGAGAACAGCACCGCGTCACCGTCGAAGGCGATACGCAGCTCATCGCTGGCGGCGCGTTGCGCTCCTCCGGAGAGGATGGTCGCCGCCGCGAAACCGGCTTCGAGCGCACTGCGAACATCGTCGGCATCGGTCGACAGGAACAGATGACAGCCAAAGGCCGCCAGATATGGGTACGGACTGCGCCCGCCAACAAAGGCTGCGCGGTAGATACCCAGGCCGTGGTGTTCGATGGAATTGAACACGCGCAGGCCGGTGTCGGCACTGTTGCGTGACACCAGCACCACTTCGACCCGGGGTTGGCCAAGATGAGCATTGAGGCCCAACAGCTTCTGCACCAGCGGGAAGGCATCACCGGGCGCCAGCACTTCGTCCTCGTGATCGATCTGATATTGGCGGTAGGCTTCGACACCTTCTGCCAGGTAAAGACGATGGCTTTCGCTGAGGTCGAACAGCGCCCGCGAGGAGATGGCGACCACCAGTTTGTCGCCGAGATTCTTGCTCATTTTCCACTCCTTTTAGGCCAATCGCGGGGCCGGTGGGAGCGGGCTTGCCCCGCGATTGGCCCGATCAATAAACGCCAGTGCCTGATACAACGCCTCAATACGCGGCAAGCTGCAACCCGCCGCGCGCGCTTGCGCCAACGGCTCGGCATAGATTGCCGCCAGCTCCAGCGGCCGCTGCTGGGCAAAGTCGTGGTACATGCTCGGCCAGTAGTCCGGCATTTTTTCCGTTACGGCGAACAGATGCTCAGCATAGCCCTGGGGCAACTCATGACCACAGCTACGCGCGCCCTCCACCACCTCTGCCATCAGCGCCTGGACCAGCTCGCGACTCTGCGCATCCGCCATCAACGGCGTGGTGCTGGCCCTGAGCAGTACCGACAGACCGTTGTAAGGCACATTCCACACCAGCTTCTGCCAGCGCGCCTGGGCCAGGTTGCTCATCGCCTGCGAGTCGATGCCCGCTGCACGGAACAGCTCGGCACCGGCGTCGACCACCTGCTGACGCGCAGCGGCATCGGTGGCCGGGCCGCTGTGATAGCCCAGGTTCACTGCCCCCAGGGATTGATGGCGAAGCACGCCAGGCGCCTCGCGGTTGACGCAGATAAAACACAAACCGCCCAGCAGGTGCAGATGGGCTGGCAACAACGGACGCAGGCACTCCTCGACACCCAGGCCATTCTGTAACAGCACTACTTTGCAGTCGCTGGCCGCAGCCTTGGCGATTACTGGCGCAAGTTCGGCATTGCTGGTGGACTTGGCACCCACCAGCAGCCAGTCGCAGGGCGGCATGTCGGCGGCATCGGCATAAGCCAGCACTGGCATTTGCAGCGTGCCATGAATCGCACTTTCGACCCGAATCCCGTTAGCACTGACCGCGTCAAACTCACTGCGCAGGAGGAAATGCACATCGAACCCGGCCCGGGCCAGCATCAAGCCGTAGTAGCCGCCAATGGCGCCGGTGCCGATGATGCCAATACGCGGACTGCTGGTGTTCATCCTGCTCTCCTTTAACCGTTCATTTTTTGTTCAGTTTTTTTACACGCAAATCAAGCGCTTTACGATCCTTCACTATACTGAGGCGAACAAGGTCAAAAAATCGACACGGAGTCGATCATGCGTGGATACCTGCCGCACCCGGACGATGTTCCGGTCGAACTGGCCTTACGCCAGTCGCCCAGCCTGTTTCGCCAGCGCCTGCACACTATCAGCCTGGGCGGTATCGCCTGCAATCACCCCCGCGCATACCGCCGCGGCATGGCAGTCGAAATATACATCCCCTCCCTCGGCGAAACGGCGCGTTACCCCGGCTACGTGGCCTGGTGCCAGAAACAGCAGGAGGGTTATCGGGTCGGCATCGCCTTCACCGATGAACAGGCCCTGTTCGGGGCGAGAATGAGCGAGCAGGTCTGTCAGATCCAGCACCTTTACCAGCAGCAAGCCCTCGACAAAAGCACCCCTGACGACCTCGATGCCCTTGCCCAACAGTGGGTCAGCCTGCATGCCGGCGAATTCTCCGAAGCCAGTCTTGAGGCCACCCATACCCGGCAGATTCTCGTTTAAGTGCAAAAAACCCAGCGCCTGCGGGCTTTCACACGCAGGAAAGCAGGCGCTACCCATTGTCGAGCTACGGTGTAACGCGCTAAGGTTCGGCTCCCCGCTGCGTACAATTTTCGCTGCTCCGCCGCACGGGGATCGCTGGCGGCCGGCACCCGTGACCTGACGAGTAACACGATGGCTGATTTACCGATCGATGACCTAAACGTTGCCTCCAACGAGACCTTGATCACCCCCGATCAGCTCAAGAAGGAAATCCCCCTGAGCGCCGCTGCGCTCAAGACCGTGACTGCGGGCCGTGAAGTGGTGCGCAATATCCTCGACGGCAAGGATCACCGCCTGTTCGTGGTGATCGGCCCCTGCTCGATCCACGACATCAAAGCGGCCCACGAATACGCCGAGCGCCTCAAGGCCCTGGCCGCCGAAGTCTCCGATACCCTG
This sequence comes from Pseudomonas sp. GZD-222, assembly GCF_049310525.1. Lineage (NCBI taxonomy): Bacteria > Pseudomonadati > Pseudomonadota > Gammaproteobacteria > Pseudomonadales > Pseudomonadaceae > Pseudomonas > Pseudomonas sp. GZD-222. Next base: position 106,454 of record NZ_JBMOWO010000015.1, on the reverse strand, counting down.
TACCTGGTCATGCGCGTGTACTTTGAAAAGCCACGCACCACGGTCGGCTGGAAAGGCCTGATCAACGACCCGTACCTGGACGACTCGTTCAAGATTCAGGACGGCCTGCACATTGGTCGCCAGCTGCTGCTGGACCTGGCGGAAATGGGCCTGCCCACCGCGACCGAAGCCCTCGACCCGATCTCCCCGCAGTACCTGCAGGACCTGATCAGCTGGTCGGCGATCGGCGCGCGCACCACCGAATCCCAGACCCACCGTGAAATGGCCTCGGGCCTGTCCTCGGCCGTGGGCTTCAAGAACGGCACCGATGGCGGCCTGACCGTGGCAATCAATGCCCTGCAGTCGGTTTCCAGCCCTCATCGCTTCCTCGGTATCAACCAGGAAGGCGGCGTGTCCATCGTCACCACCAAAGGCAACGCCTACGGTCACGTGGTACTGCGCGGTGGCAACGGCAAGCCGAACTACGATTCCGTCAGTGTCGCTCTGTGCGAGCAGGCGCTGGCCAAGGCCAAGATCAAGCCGAACATCATGGTCGACTGCAGCCACGCCAACTCCAACAAGGACCCGGCCCTGCAGCCACTGGTGATGGAGAACGTTGCCAACCAGATCCTCGAAGGCAACCAGTCGATCATCGGCCTGATGGTCGAGAGCCATCTGAATTGGGGTTGCCAGGCGATTCCGAAGGACCTCAACGACCTGCAGTATGGTGTATCGATCACCGACGCCTGCATCGATTGGGACGCCACCGAGAAGACCCTGCGCAGCATGCACGCCAAGCTCAAGGACGTACTGCCCAAGCGCGACCGCGCCTGACAGGCAGATACAAGAACGCCGGGCATTGCCCGGCGTTTTTGTATCTGCGTTGAACGGCAGCTGCGCAGCTGCCCTTCGCGATTCTCAAGCCTTGGTGGAGTGCCGCTGCTGGCGCTCCATGTAACGTTCTACGTACGAGCATGACGGAATCACGGTGTAGCCCATGTCTTCTGCGTACTGCAGCGCCTTTTCGGTCAGCGCCGCGGCAATACCCCGGCCCCGCAACGCATTGGGAACAAAAGTGCGGTAGATATCCAGGGTTTGCTTACCCAGGTCCATGTAGGTCAGGTAAGCACGATGACCGTCCACACTGGTCTCGAATTGATGACCAGCCTGGTCATGGTGGATGGACAACGCCTCGCTCATCACTACTCCTCGCGGGTCTTATGATCTGACCCCTACCTTACCGATGTTTGTCCGGCGAAGGAACCTCTACGCCACCCCGTGCCCGTTTGGACAGCAAGAACAGCTTGGTCGTTCTCTGGCAAAAGAGCACGTACAAATAGTAGGCGCCCAGGGCCCGGATGCTCAAGGCGTCTGGTCGCAAAATTTGTGCACTTGTAGCCAGCGAATCAGGCGGCGGGTAGCGGCCTGAACAGTTGCCGGATGTTGTAGTGCTAAGACGTAGGATGACACTTTAAGTCACCGTTAGTTCAACAAAAAAACACACTTGCTACACTTGATTACAGCCGCGCATGCGGCACCTTCACAGTTTTTTTACAAAGGCTGTGGCGGTCCCGGGACAGGCGGATTTTTTTGCAGTTCTTGCGCTCTGTCAGTTTACTTACTACAAGTAATGGGTACTATGTACACCGGCTAGTTTCTCTTTGTTGAGAGATGGCTATTTAATAGAAAGTCCTTGAAGGGGAACACGATGAACAACGTTCTGAAATTTTCTGCTCTGGCTCTGGCCGCAGTTCTGGCTACCGGTTGCAGCAGCGTCTCCAAAGAAACCGAAGCTCGTCTGACCGCTACCGAAGACGCAGCTGCTCGTGCACAAGCTCGCGCTGACGAAGCCTACCGCAAAGCTGACGACGCTCTGGCTGCTGCTCAAAAAGCACAACAGACCGCTGACGAAGCTAACGAGCGCGCTCTGCGTATGCTGGACAAAGCCAGCCGTAAGTAATTATCCCTCGGGATTTTTATTTGGAGCCGACCCACTTGTGGGTCGGCTTTTTTTATGGCTCCTCACAAAGTCCTGAAGACTAGGAGCCTTGATTTTGGGTTGTTATGGCTGTGGGAGCTTATCCATTTGCTGTGGCGCCGCTGCTGGCCCCTTCCGCCCTTACGGCGGCCTACTTTCCTCTTCGGGAAAGTAGGCAAAGCCGCTCGCTCCTGCATACGGCCCTACGCTGCGCTCCGGGTCCCTTCGCTCCGGCACCTTCCGGGGCCACGCGGCCTACGACTTGCTTCGCCAAGTCTACGGCTCGCGTTCTTCGGCTACGCCGAAGGTGCTGCGCACTGGCCCCTACAGGCACCTGCGCTCAGCCTCCTGAAGTCGCAGTTCGCGGCGTCTGAACTTGCGTGTATGAAGATCAAGATCAAAAACGGGCTTGCCTGCAGTGGTGGTGCACAGCGCCCTTCGGCCCGGGCCGAATAAGCCCTCCATCCGAAGTCCATCCCCAATCATACTTCCGGCATTCCGTTAAGAACCTTTGCAAGAAAGTAAACGGCAGAAACGACGAGGCCTGCACAATGGCAGGCCTCGGATACAACAACCCAGGACTGGGGTTACTGCATGTCCAGCGGTACGCTTGAGACCATTGGTTGCTGGGCGGTGTTCGGCACGGCGATTTCCACCGGCATGCCATCTTCAGCAGCCACTACGTCACGTACCATGTCCCAGTTCATGCGCAGGTTATTAGCCAGATCTTCGCGCTTGAGCAAGGCGTTGATCACCGCGGTGTGCTTGTCGACCACCGATGGATCGCCCTTGTCGTCCAGCGGTGTGTGCGCCTCGAGGTAGACCTTGCCAGAACTCAGGCCGAACTTGTACGGCTCATTGATAATGCGCACCGGAACACCGACCGGCGCCATCTTGGCCAACTCAAGCACGTTGTTGTTGAACATGCGGAAGCAGCCATGGCTGGTGCGCATGCCGATACCGAACTTCTTGTTCGAACCGTGGATCAGGTAGCCCGGAACGCCCAGGGTGAACTTGAACGGACCCAGCGGGTTATCCGGGCCTGCCGGCACCACCGTAGGCAGGATGTCACCGTCTTCGGCGTGCTCCTTGCGGATCGAGGCCGGTGGCGTCCAGGTCGGGTTCGGCGTCTTGGCCGTCACCTTGGTGTTGGCGATCGGCGAACCCCAGCCTTCACGCCCGATACCCAGCGGATAGGTGTGCACCACGTTCTGCCCTTTCGGGTAGTAGTACATGCGGTACTCGGCCAGGTTGATGACGATGCCTTCACGCGGGCCAGGTGGCAGGATGAAACGGGTCGGCAGAATGATTTCGGTGCCAGCACCCGGCAACCAGGGGTCGACACCCGGGTTGGCGGCGATCATTTCCAGATAGCCGAGGTCGTTGGCGGTGCCGATATCGGCGAAGGTATCTTCGTACTTGGCCTTGATCACCTGGACCTGGCCAATGACGTCTTCGCCAGGCGGCGGCAGGGGAAACTCCAGCGCAGCAGCAGGACCTGCCGCCAACAGGGCGGCCAGGGTCAGGCAACGGGTGACGGCGGGAAAGCGCGGCAACATCCGGGAAATCCTTCGCTAATTCAGTGAGGTCAAGACGACGATTGTACACCGCCCCCAGCACAATCGGGAGTGATCCGCACCGAGGAAGGCGTTACAGGGGATGAAAGGTTATATCGGGACGTTACAATTGCGGCCAGACAGGCCGCGTACCACGGCGCTGGGCATCGAGAATGGCCCGGCACAGCGAGCACAGGCGCCGATCACGGTAGATGCCGCGCGCAACCGTGGACCAGCGCGGCTGCGCGGGCAACAGCGTGCCGCACAGCGTGCGGTCGGCCGAGCCTCCCAGCTCGAGCTGACGGGCCACAAGATGGACGCGGATCTCCTGGCAGGCGAACAGGTCAAGCTGTTCGTCAGGCTCGATCAATTGATAGGCAAACAGGGACCAGGCGGGACGCGGCATCGGGGGCTCCAAATCGGGGGCGCCACATTAGCCGAAAGCCGGTCAGTATAAAAGCGTCAAAGCAGCGGTTTTAGCTGCGGCCAGGCATTTTCCAGCAAGCGCGCCTGGGCACCCTGCCCCGGATGAATGCCATCAGCCTGCATCAGCTCGGGCACACCCCCCACGCCTTCAAGGAAAAACGGCACCAGCGGCACTTGTTTTTCCGTCGCCAGGTTTTCATACACCTGGGCGAACGCATCGGTGTAACGCTTGCCGTAATTGGGCGGCAAACGCATGCCCAGCAACAGCACCTTGGCACCGGCAGCGCGGGAATGGTCGATCATCGAGGCAAGATTTTGTTGCAATTGTGTTGGCAGCTGGCCGCGCAGGCCGTCATTGCCCCCCAACTCCAGTACCACCAACTCCGGTTTGTACTCTGCAAGCAGCGCCGGCAGCCGTGCCTGGCCTCCTGCACTGGTATCGCCGCTGATCGAAGCATTGACCACTTTGGCGTCGAAACCCTCGCTTTCCAGACGTTGTTCCAGCAAGGCAACCCAACCCTGGCGGGTATCCAGGCCGAAAGCGGCACTGATACTATCGCCGACAATCAGCACGGTACCCGCCGCTGCTCCCTGGGCCATGCACATCAAGGCCAGGCCAGCACTCAATAACCACACTCGCATCGGATTCTCCATGGGCCCCAGCATTCTCACTGCGCGGAACCTTAGCAAAGTGGTTCCCAGCGCGGAAGGCGACCTGACCATCCTGCACGAACTCTCACTGGAATTGAAACAGGGCGACAGCCTGGCCATTGTCGGCGCCTCCGGTTCTGGCAAATCGACGCTGCTGGGCCTGCTCGCCGGCCTCGACCTGCCCAGCGCAGGTTCGGTGATCCTGGCAGGCAATGACCTCGGCCCGCTGGATGAAGACCAGCGCGCCCGGGTACGTGCCGAGCATGTCGGCTTCGTGTTCCAGTCGTTCCAGTTGCTCGACAGCCTCAATGCCCTGGAAAACGTCATGCTGCCGCTGGAGCTGGACGGTCGCCGCGACGCCCGCGAGCATGCCCGCAGCCTGCTCGAGCGAGTCGGCCTGGGTCAGCGCTTGAGCCACTCGCCGCGCCAGCTGTCCGGCGGCGAGCAGCAACGCGTCGCCATCGCCCGGGCCTTTGCCGCCGAACCTGCGGTGCTGTTCGCCGACGAACCGACCGGCAACCTCGACAGCCACACCGGCGAGCGTATCAGCGACCTGTTGTTCGAACTGAACAAGGAACGCGGCACCACGCTGGTACTGGTCACCCATGACGAACGCCTGGCCCAGCGCTGCCGGCGCCTGATCCGCCTGGACGCCGGCCACCTGGTCGCGCCGCTGGAGCCCTGATGGCCCGCCTGCCGTTTTTCCGCCTGTTCGCCCTGGCCCTGCGCCAGTTGCTCCGCGATGCCCGCGCCGGTGAACTGCGCGTGCTGTTCTTCGCCCTGCTGGTGGCAGTGGCCGCCAGTACCGCCATCGGCTATTTCGGTGCCCGCCTCAATGGCGCCATGCTGCTGCGTGCCACCGAGTTCCTCGGCGCCGACCTGGTGCTGCAAGGCAGCTCGCCAGCCCAACCGGAACAGATTGCCAGTGGCACGTCCGCCGGGCTGCAGCACGCCCAGGTAGTCGAATTCTCCAGCGTGATTGCCACCGACAACGGCATCCAGCTGTCGAGCATCAAGGCCGCCAACAACGCCTACCCGCTACGTGGAGAACTGCGCAGCGCTGCCGAGCCCTATGCCAGCGAAACCAGCGGCGGCGGACCGGCGCCAGGCGAGGCCTGGGTCGAACCACGACTTTTGGTGGCCCTGAACCTGAAGATCGGTGACAGCATCGACGTCGGCATGAAAACCTTGCGCATGAGCCGGGTGCTGACCTACGAGCCGGACCGCGCCGGCAATTTCTACAGCCTGACACCGCGGGTACTGATCAACCTTGCCGACCTCGACGCCACCGGTGTGGTGCAACCTGGCAGCCGGGTCAGTTACCGCGACCTCTGGCGAGGGGAACCCGAAGCCCTGGCCAGCTACCGTGACAGCGTCAGCAAAGGCCTGGCGCCCAACCAGCGCCTGCAGGATTCACGCGACGGCAACCGGCAGATCGGCGGCGCCCTGGGCAAGGCCGAGCGTTACCTGAACATGGCCAGCCTGGTCGCGGTGCTGCTGGCCGGTGTTGCCGTGGCCTTGTCGGCCAGCCGCTTTGCCACTCGCCGCTTCGATGCCAGCGCACTGTTGCGTTGCCTGGGCCTGTCGCGCCGCCAGGCGCTGAGCCTGTTCTGCCTGCAACTGGCAATACTCGGCAGCCTGGCTGCGCTGGGTGGCGCACTGCTCGGCTGGCTGGCACAACTGGGACTGTTCAAGCTGCTGCAAGGCCTGATGCCCGCGCAGATTCCCCCCGGTGGCCTGGCCCCCGCGCTGGCCGGGATCGCCACCGGCCTGGTCGCCCTGGCCGGTTTTGCCCTGCCACCGCTGGCCGCATTGGGCCGGGTACCACCACTGCGGGTGCTGCGCCGCGACTTGCTGCCGGTGCCGCCAAGCAGTTGGCTGGTGTATGGCGCCGCCCTGCTCGCCCTGGGCTTGATCATGTGGCGCTTGAGCCTCGATCTGCTGTTGACCTTTGCCCTGCTCGGCGGTGGCCTGGTCGCCGCAGTGCTGCTCGGCGGCCTGTTGCTGCTCGGCCTGCGCAGCTTGCGGCGCCTGCTCGCGGACTCTCCCCTGGCCTGGCGTCTTGGCCTGGGTCAATTGCTGCGCCATCCACTGGCCGCCGCCGGTCAATCTCTGGCCTTCGGCCTGATCCTCCTGGCCATGGCGCTGATCGCCCTGCTGCGTGCCGAGCTGCTCGATACCTGGCAAAACCAGCTGCCCAAGGATGCGCCAAACTATTTCGCCTTGAACATTCTGCCTGACGACAAGAACACCTTCGCCCAACGTCTGAATGAGTTCTCTGCCGAAGCCGCGCCGCTCTACCCGGTGATTCCCGGACGTCTGACCGAAATCAACGGCCAGGCCGTGCAGCAGATCGTCAGCAAGGAATCTACCGGTGATCGCGCGGTGCAGCGCGACCTGAGCCTGACCTGGGCCGCTGACCTGCCCCAGGGTAACGCCCTGAGCGAAGGCCAATGGTGGCAGGCAAGCCCCGCGCCTGACAGTGACCTGCCTGGTGTCTCGGTCGAAACCGAACTGGCCCAGAGCCTTAAGCTCAAGCTGGGCGACCAGCTCACCTTCAGCATTGGCGGCCAGCAACGCCAGGCCGTGGTGAGCAGCCTGCGCACGGTCAATTGGGACAGCTTCCAGCCCAACTTCTACATGATCTTCCAGCCCGGCACGCTGCAGGATCTGCCCACTACCTACCTGACCAGCTTCTTCCTCGCCGCCGGTCACGATCAGCAGGTAGTGGCTCTGTCACGAGCATTCCCGGCGGTGACCATCCTCCAGGTCGATGCCCTGCTGGAGCAGCTGCGCAGCATCCTCGCCCAGGTCACCCTGGCGGTTGAATATGTGTTGTTGTTTGTCCTTGCCGCGGGGCTGGCGGTGCTATTTGCCGGCCTGCAGACCACCCTCGACGAACGCATCCGCCAGGGTGCACTGCTGCGTGCTCTGGGCGCCGGGCGCGGACTGCTGATCAAGGCCCGACGCATCGAGTTCGGTTTGCTCGGTGCCGCCAGCGGTTTGCTGGCAGCCATCGGCTGCGAGCTGATCACCCTGCTGTTGTACCGCTACGCCTTCGACCTGAGCTGGAGCCCGCATCCGTGGTTGCTGTTGCTGCCCGTGATCGGCGCCTTGCTGGTAGGTGGGGCCGGGGTTTACGGCACGCGGCGGGCGCTCAATGCAAGCCCGCTGACGGTGTTGCGTGAAGGCTGATGGAAAGCGGCGAGATAAGGTTAGAATCCTGATCTCTCGCCATACCTCCCCGACAAAGGACCCAGCGTGGCTACAAACATCATCACCCGAGAAGGCTACGAGGCGCTGAAAAGCGAGCTGGATCACCTCTGGCGCACCTACCGTCCCGAGATTACCGCCAAAGTGGCCTGGGCTGCGTCGCTGGGTGATCGCAGTGAGAATGCCGATTACCAGTACAACAAGAAGCTGCTGCGAGAAATCGACAGGCGCGTACGCTATCTGCGCAAACGCCTGGAGGACGCGAAAGTGGTCGATTACGCGCCCGAGCAGGAAGGCCGGGTGTTCTTCGGCGCCTGGGTGGAAATCGAGAACGATGAAGGCGAAACCAAGACCTTCAGGATCGTCGGTTACGACGAGATCTACGGGCGCAATGACTACATCTCGATCGACTCGCCCATGGCCCGCGCGCTGCTGAAGAAAGGCAAGGACGACGAGGTGGTGGTACAGACTCCACACGGGGAAGCGACCTGGTACATCAACAGCGTCACTTATAATCCACCGGGTTCAGCCAAAGACGCGTAACAGCGTCATGTGTTTGCTGGCGCAGCGTGACTCGCGCCGGTCTTTGACCAGTCCCATGAAAGTGCCCCTCGCACCTGGAACAGCGGACAAACACAACAATACGGTCTGAACCCTCATGCATGCCCAACGTAAAGCGCTGCACAACGAGCTGCATGCTCGCCCGTCGCTGTATTTCGACGAGCCGGCGCATGTTTATCACCTGGCCTTTCTCGGCACTGCCGCTCAATGCAATGCCCTGATGCAGCGCTGCACGCCCGACATCTTCGCGCCTGAAGCGACACAGGGCATCACTCACTTCCATGGCCATCCGTTCAAGTGGGAACGCCATGCCGAATTCTTTACCCTGACCCTGGTGGTGCCTGCAGACAGCAGCGAGTTGAACTGGCACTCGCTTCCCGAGTTGCTGGGACAGGCGATCGAGCCCTTCCAGGACTTGATCATCAATGCCGTGCAAGTGGTGGTGCGCGACGAGAACGGGCTGGACCTCAGCCGCTATGGTTTCAAGGACCCCTGCGGCTCCTGTGTCGGCGGTGGCGATGCCGTGGTCTGGAGCGATTTTCGCCTGACCGAAGACGGTACCAATCGTTTTCTGTTCATCAACCGCCGGCTCAATGCCTATCGCCAGGGCCGCATGATTCGCCGCCTGCTGGAGATCGAGACCTACCGGATGATGGCCTCGTTAAGCCTGGACACGGCTAAAGCCTTGAGCGCTCAGCTAGATGCCTATGACCGCAGCCTGGTCAGCCTGTCGGAACGCAACGTGGCCAGTGACGGTGGCAATGCCAAGGCTTTGCTGGAAGATATTGCCCAGCTGTCGCGCCAGGTGGTCGGCAGCACGGTGAAAAGCCGTCACCGCTTCAGCGCCACCCAAGCCTACGCACAGCTGGTGTTCGAACGCATGGGCGAACTGCGCGAAAGTCATGTCGCCGACTGCCAGCGCCTGGGCATATTCATCGAGCGCCGCTTCAAACCCACCGTGCGTTACTGCGCTGCCACCGAGCAGCGTCTGGAGCAACTGGCCGAAGGCGTCGCCAACCTTGGCGATCTGCTGCAAGCGCGGGTACAGGTGGAAATGGAAGAACAAAACGCCGAAATCCTGCGTAGCCTCAATGCCCGCGCCGAATCGCAGATCAAGATCCAGCGGGCGGTGGAAGGCTTGTCGATCATCGCCATCACCTACTACCTGCTGAGTCTGTTCAAACTGTTCTACGCCGGTTTGCACACCCTCGGCGCACCGATATCGGCACGCGATGCGCTACTGGCAATGGCGCCGGTAGCGATCCTTATCTTGCTGGTGATTTTGTTGCGGATCAGAAAAGCCAAGGCGCATTGAGCCGCCCTTGCCTAACACCGGGATCAACCGCGGGTGATCAAACCCTGCCGCGCAACGCGGGTCAGGTGACCGATTACCTCTGCGGCGTCTTCGGCGCTGGGCGACTGGATCACGGCCAGGTCGAAGCGGTCACTGGCGAACTGGTCAAGGGAGGCGCGGGTATCGGCGAACTGGATCAGAAAAGCGGTGGCGCTGCCTTTGCGGCGCGGCCAGCCATCGAGATAGCGCAGGAGCGTGGGCTGGTGGCTACCGCCCAGCAGGATGCGCGGCACACGGGTAGCCTGACTGGCAGGCAGAGGGGTCAGACAGACACTGGTACGTGGACAACTCATGGAGTAATTCTCCGCCTCGCAGATCCCGCTGGGCTGCGGTGGGAGGCGTCACCGAACCAGCGCTTTAGCGGTATTCGGTGAACCACATCGGGTTCTCCTGCGCCCCGCAAGTAGCTGTTTAAATCGGCGCAAGTCAGCATCCTAGAGAAGCTGCGGGCTGACTGTCAACATGAAGGGATGGAAAAAACATTTTAGCCTGGAGGCTTACAAACCCGCGGGGAGCGGCGGTGCTCCACGATGACGGTGCCGCCAAGTTTTCCTCCACGGCACCTCCACCCAGCTGAACTTTCGCGCTTGCTACAGCGATACGATCAACGTGCTATCAATCGATCCAGCGATGCATTACCTGCACCTTCGATCAATACCGCCACGGTACCTGCCATCAACGCCAAGGCAAACTCGTAGCCGTTGTTGGCCATGAACAAACCATTGCTGATGTGCACCGAGAAGATCGCCACGATCAGGGTGATGGTCAGCGCTACAGCGGCCGGCCGTACCAGCAGTCCGATGACCAGCGCCAGGCCACCGAAGAACTCGGCACTACCCGACAACAACGCCATCAGCAACCCCGGCGCCAGTCCCAGGCTCTCCATGAACTGCGCAGTCCCGGCCAGGCCGCCACCGCCAAACAGGCCGAAAAGCTTTTGTGCACCATGGGCCATGAAAATGACCCCGACGATGATGCGGATGACGCTCAGGCCCCAGCTGGCACGACTGGCAAATACGGCGTTGAGAGTGGTGTTCATGAAGACTTCCTTAGTGAGGTGTGAGGTGATGTGGGCGCCATATTAATCAAATATACGGAGGTTAAAATCGCAAAAATTGCGAAATAACAATCGGATAATTCGATTACTTACGTGCCGTTACCTTACGCCCCTTCGGCTCCAGCGACTCTCGCTCACGGTCGAATGCCAGGAAGTACTTGTTAACACTGTTGACGTAACTGACCGGCCCCATGCCGACCTGCTCCATGGCGATGCGCTCAGTCTGAAAAAACCACTGATTGCCATTCAAGCCACGCCGCCGGGCTTCCGCCCGCATCGCCTGAACCCGCTCCGGCCCGAGGTTGTAGGCCGCCAGAGTGAAGGCCATGCGCTCGCGCTCATTGAGCTGATTACTGGAAAAGAACTTGCGCCGAATCAGTGCCATGTACCGTGCACTGGCCTGCACATTGCCATCCACGTTACTGATATTGCTCACCCCTACCCGCTGCGCTGCGCTCGAGGTAATCTGCATCAACCCATGGGTTCCCCCGGCGCCTCGGGCCGCAGGGTTGAGCGAAGACTCCTTGAAGGCCACCGCCGCCAGGTTCAGCCAGTCGATGTTCTGTTCGCTGGCATGGCGCTGCAACACCGGCCGCAGCGCTTCCAGGCGCTTTCGATCACTGCGCGCCAGCGGATTGTGCACCCGGTACAGGCGCCGGTAGATGCGTTCAAAGGCCGCGTCCTGGTTCTCCGGCGGCCTATAGCCTTGCAGGAAGCGGTCGACACTGGCGTGCAGCATCACCGCATCACGCCGCACATACCAGCGCATGGCCTCGGGGGCGGCAACCTGCACCTTACGGTCGATGCGCAGCTTGGGCATGACCCTGGCCCAACGCTCAGCGATCGGCTGTTCGACAACCGTCAGATGAAAGATCCCGGCCTGGACCATTTCCAGGACATCTTCCACCGCTAACGTCGGATCGACCCATTCCACCTTGATCGGCGCCAGCTTGCGCAGTGCCAGCTTCTGGTTGATTTCATGCAGGGTATCGCCAGCGGCACTGGCGCTGGTCAGAGCCACAGTGCGGCCAGACAATTGCTCGACTCGCTGAAAGCTGCGCTCGCCCTTACGCCCGACCAGCACCATGGGCACGTTGTCGACCACCGGATCGCTGGCCACCAGGCCACGGGTAGAGGTTGGGTCGAGCAATTCACCGGGCGCCACCAGGTCGGCTTCGCCGCGCTGCAACGCCGCCAGCAGTTGCTCTTTGGCGCGGGGGATGATTTTCAGGCGGATTTCCTGGCCATCACGGGCGCGGCCATTAAGGTAATGCTCGAACGCCCGCAGGCGGTGATACTCGACGCCCACCGGCTCGCCTTTGACTTCGCCGGAACTGTTACGACTCTGGTTGACCAGCACTTTAAGCACACGGCTGCTGCGGATCTGCGCCAGATCGCGAACCTGGGTCTTGGAAACCGTCTGTTGCGGTCCGGGCAGGCGTGCGCTGGCCGGCCCTGCCTGAAGCAGCCCGAAGCTCAGCACGATCAACAAAAACAGCGCTCGGGTCATCCGTATAAAGGTCCGCGCGTGTGGGGTTGGCGCCATAGTGTGCGGTCGTTACATGACAATTGACCGCAAAAGACCACGACAACTCATTGAAGTTCTTCGATTTATCGAAATTCCTCGAGCTTTGTTATGCTGGCCGGCCACCGGCCTGAGGTAGCACCATGCAACTCATCGACATCGGCGTCAATCTGACCAACCCAAGTTTCGCTGACAAACACCAGGCGATTCTCGAGCGTGCCGAGGCCGCCGGCGTGGTGCAAATGATGGTCACCGGCACCAGCCTGGAGGGCAGCGAGCAGGCCCTGGAACTGTGCCTGGCACTGGATGAAAACGGTCAGCGGCTGTTCAGCACCGCCGGTGTTCACCCTCACGACGCCAGCAGTTGGAACACCGACAGCGCGCGGCAGATCCGCGCCTTGCTGGAGCAACCGCGGGTACGTGCAGTGGGCGAATGCGGACTGGATTTCAACCGCGACTTCTCACCGCGCCCGCAACAGGAAAAAGCCCTGGAAGAGCAACTGGCCCTGGCGGTGGAGTTACAGATGCCGGTGTTTCTCCATGAGCGCGATGCCAGTGAGCGTTTGCTGGCGATCCTCAAGGACTACCGTGACCGCCTTCCCGCCGCTGTGGTGCATTGCTTCACCGGCGAGCGCGCCGCCCTGTTCGGCTATCTCGACCTCGACCTGCACATCGGCATCACCGGCTGGATCTGCGACGAGCGTCGCGGCACGCACCTGCACCCGCTGGTCAGCAGCATTCCCCAGGGTCGCCTGATGCTCGAAAGCGATGCGCCTTACCTGTTGCCGCGCAGCTTGCGGCCAAAGCCCAAGAACGGCCGCAACGAGCCAGCCTTCCTCACCGAAGTGCTGCGCGAAGTGGCCCTGCATCGCGGTGAAAGCAGCGAGCAACTGGCCGCCCATACCAGCGCCTGCGCACGCGCCTTCTTTAATCTGCCCGCGATTATTTGACGCATATCAAGACGCCCCCTGCTCGGCTCGGCACAATGATGGCACCTTGCCAACAATGTTTCCGCTCAATCAGAGAAGACCTTCCATGGGTGCCTGGCTTAGCAATATCTCCCTGAAATACAAGTTCTGGGCCGTCAATGCGGTGGCCTTCGTCACGACCCTGTTCCTGGTGCTGTATGCCGTGCACCTGGAACAACAGGCCCGGGCGCAGGAAGCCCAGGTCAAGGCGCAGTCCGAGGCGCAGTTGCTGGCTGCCTGGCCCGCTGGCCAGGCCCTGCCGCACAACCCGCTTTGGCTGCAATACGCCCCTGGGCAAGTGCCCGCCTATGCCGATGAAAACCTCGAAGCGCTGACCAATGCCCAGGGCTGGGTCGAGCTGCATGGCCTGGCGCTGACCGGCAGCGACCCGCTCAGCGGTGCTCAGGTGATCAGCCGCGACGGCCAGCACATCGCCGTGCTCGCCCCGACCCCTAGCCTGCTTCAAGTCTTTACCGACCGTTTCACCAACTACGCAATCTGCGTGCTGATCCTGATGCTGGCGATGCTCTGCGCCTCGCAGTTGCTGATCCGCTTCCTGCTCAGCCAGCTCAACACCCTCAAGGACGTGATGCTGCACGTGGAGAAGACCGGCGACCTCTCCGCCCGTGTGCCGTTGTCCTGTGGCGATGAAGTCGGGCAGATGGCCAGCGCGTTCAATGCCATGCAGACCACCTATCACCGCGTGGTCAACACTGTGGCACGCACTGCCGCCCAGCTCGACTCGGGTGCCGCACGCCTGGCCGCGAGCATGAATGACGTGCGCCACGGCATGCTCGGCCAGCAGAGCGAGACCGATCAGGCCGCCACTGCCATCAACGAAATGTCGGCGACGGTCTATCACATCGCCCAACATGCCGGCGCCACCCGCGACCTGTCGCAGACCGCCGACACCCTCGCCGGCAGCGGCCAGGAAGTGGTCAGCCGCGTACAGACCTCGATTTCCGGACTGTCCAGCGGCGTGCAGCAGACCGCCGAGATGATTCGCCAACTGGCCGATGACAGCCAGAAGATCAACGGCGTGGTCGGCGTGATCCACAGCATTGCCGAGCAGACCAACCTGTTGGCGCTCAACGCAGCCATCGAAGCTGCCCGTGCCGGCGATCTGGGGCGCGGTTTTGCCGTGGTCGCCGATGAGGTGCGCAACCTGGCCAAGCGTGTACAGGCCTCCACCGACGAGATCACCACCATGGTTTCGGCACTGCAGGCAGGTACCCGCGATGCGGTGGACTTCATGCAGGAGAGCTCGTTCAAGGCTGACGATTGCGTCCAGCAGGCCCAGGAAGCGGGCGCCGCCCTGGCCGAGATCACCAGTGCAGTGGCGCAGATGCGTGAAAGCAATACGCAGATTGCCGTCGCTGCCGAGCAGCAAAGCCAGGTGGCAGAGGAAATGAACCGTGCGGTCGTGAGTATTCGCGACGTGACCGAAGAGACCGTACAGCAGACCGTCGACTCGGCCACCACCAGCAGCGAACTGGCCACCCTGGCCGGCGAACTCAACAAGGCCATTGGCCAACTCAAGCTATAAGCCTCATAGCCGACGCTCATTGGCCCCCTGACGGGGGCCGCACTATTCTTCAGACATAGCCCTGAGGAGTTTCCCATGAGCAAACGCTTGCCCAACCTGCACGCCTGGCAATGGCGTGGCTATCACCACAATCACCGCAACCCGACCAACCTGGTACTGCACCTGATTGCCGTGCCATTGTTCATCCTTGGCGTGCTGCTGGTGTTGTCCGGACTGTTCTCACTGGACCTGGGGCAACTGGCCGTCGGCATCATCGCCCTGGTCGCCGGCCTTGGCCTGCAGCGCCAGGGTCATCGCCTGGAAGCCGAACAGCCGGAACCCTTCAGCGACCGCAAGGACGCCATCGGCCGGTTGCTGGTGGAACAGTTCGTCACCTTTCCACGCTTTGTCTTGAGCGGCGCCTGGTGGCGCGCCTGGCGTAACCGCCATCGCCACTAGGCGAAGACGGTTACCGTTTGCCGGCTGATTGCGAGCAAATCACCTGAGGCGGTCCACAGCGCCGCCGCCGCGTGCCCGTAGCCGTCACGGGCATACTCTGTCTGCGCGCAGTACTTGCACCAGTCGAGGGTGGTCAGGCTTGCCACGGGCTGAATGAATTCGATGGTCCAGGTCAGGGTGCTGCCTGCCGCCGGTTTGTTCAGGTGCGACAGCAATGTCGGCGGCCAGGCATCCACCAGGGCCAGCAGGTGCGCCTCACTCAGGGTTTCGTCGCCACCTTCGTCACGTAGCCGGACCCAACCGCCCATGCCGCGCGCGTGGTTGTTGCTGAACGGAATCCCGCCAATGGCCCAGCGTAGGGACACATGCTGCATAAACTCGGGGGTAACGCCCTTGATGTAAGGGAGTTCACTCTTGGCGGCGGCCTCCAGGCTGCTCATTTCCACCGCGGGCAATGCCGGAACATTGACCACCGAATCGCGCCCGCCACCGAAGCTGCCCTGCATCAGGGTCACCACCTGGCCATTTTGTACGGCGCGGCCCAACAGCGAACTGACCGCCTTGCCCTCACGCAGCAGTTCCACTTCGAAGCTGATCGGCACCTCGGGCTCAGCGGGGCCAACAAAGGTGATCGCCAGCGAGCGCACCGGGCGACCTGGCGATGTTTTGGTGAGCATGGTTTCGTACAACAGGGCCGCCATCACGCCACCGAAACAGGCTCGCCCTTGCGCCCAGCTGGCAGGAATGGACACCGCCTGGGGATGCAGGCGCACCGCCTTGAGCAATTGCGAGAAGTTCATGCTGGTCTCATCCGTGGGAAAAGTCCGATCTTAACCAGCACAGACGCCAGCGACAGCCCGCATTTCGGCCATATAAGCGGCTTATCGCTGCGCCAGCACCGCTTGCAAGCGCTCCAGGGTGATATCGGCACGCTGTTCGGCCTCGTGCAACTGCGCCTGCCAGTGTTCGACGCAAGGCGCCAGGTCGCGCTGCTGCTCGGCCTGCAGCAACCACTGCAGCAGATCGTGCCAGCTACCGAGGTCACTCTGGGCGCGCTTGAGCACCCGTTGCAAGCGGCGCCCGGCATGCTCCAGCTGCGGGTAAGCCTCGGCCGCATAGCGCACGCGCTTGATCAACAAGCGCAGGCGATGACGGTCATGGGCCGGATCCTGCAGCGCTTCGCGCAGTTTGCTCCACTGTTTTTCCAGGCGCTTGTCGATGCGCTTGTGCAAGCGGCGAATCAAGCCTTCACGCTCCGCCGCCCGCAAGAAAATCGGAAAAGCATCGACAATCGCCAGCAGACGACCCAGTTCGGCACTGGCAGCGACACTGGCGAAGGTTTCCCGGCGATGGGCCAGACGCGTCTGCGCCGCGGCCAATTGATCGCGCTCAAGCAGCTGTGCCGCCAGCACCTCACGGTCACGCAATGGCGTGGTCAGATTACCCAGCGCTTTCGCCGCGCCTTCAAGTTGCTCAACCCCTGGCAACTCTTGCAGCGGCCGCAGCAAGCTGCGCAAGCGCCGCGTGGCGATGCGCAAGTCATGCAGCGCCTCGCTGTCGGTGTCAGCCGCCAGCCGCGCCTGGCAAGCAAGCAGGCGAACCTGCAAGGCCAGTACCTGGGCAATTACATGGTCGAGCATGGCCGACATGGTGTTCTCCTGTGTCAACGACCGGCGCGGGATTCACGAATGTAGAAACGGGCTTTCTCAGCCTTGTTGCTGCAACCTTCAAAAGCCTCGAACTGCTGCTGGGTCTTGGCCCCGGTCAACAACGACAGTGCCTTGGAGTAGCTGACCGTACCGGCAAAGCCTTCGGCCTTGGCCAGGTCGAGTTCCTTCCAGGCCGAGTCAAGCTGATTGGCGCAACTGTCGCGATAGGCGGTCTTGCCAGCACAACCGGCCAACACCAGAGCAATCAGAGGCAGGGCAATCCAGGCTTTCATTGGTGATTCCTCAAAAATAAATATGCAAAGTGGCGTGTTCGACGACTACAAAGAAGAAAAGTGCCCTGCAAAGCGTAGCGCAGCGCGCAGGACGATTGAAGCACAGACGCGAATGGGCGCATTGTTAGACCTTCGACGCAGTTCAACCGGGAGCCATCATGAGTAAACGCGTGGCATTGGTACTGGGCTCGGGCGGAGCTCGTGGGTATGCGCACATTGGTGTGATCGAAGAGCTGGAACGTCGCGGTTATGACATCGCCTGTGTTGCCGGTTGCTCAATGGGCGCGGTGATTGGCGGCATCTATGCGGCCGGCAAACTCGAGGAATACCGCAACTGGATCGAAAGCCTGGATTACCTGGACGTGCTACGTCTGGTCGATGTGAGTTTTCGCCTGGGGGCGATTCGCGGTGAAAAAGTCTTCGGGCAGATCCGCAAGATCGTTGGCGAAGTGAACATCGAAGACTTGCGCATCCCCTACACCGCGGTCGCCGCCGACCTCACCAACCAGCAGGAAATCTGGTTCCAGGAAGGTTGCCTGCATCAAGCAATGCGCGCCTCGGCAGCCATCCCCAGCCTGTTCACCCCGGTCGTGCAGGGTAACCGCATGCTGGTTGACGGCGGCATCCTCAATCCCTTGCCGATCATCCCGGTGGTGTCCAGCCACTGCGACCTGATCATTGCCGTGAACCTCAACTCGACCAACCAGAAACAGTATCAACTCCCGGTTATCGAACGTCCGGCCGCCTTCAAAATGCGCTTCGACAACCTGATCAGTTCGCTGGGTTCACACTTGCCGTTCAGGCGCAAACAGGCCGAGCAACTGATGCGCATCGAACAGGAACTCTCGCCGCAGGCCGCACAGATACCCAACCCCTGGCTCAGCGATGCCGCCGACCCCGAGGCTCAGCAACCGGCAGCGGCGCCGGAAAGTGAAGGCGCGCCGAAGTCGGCGGCCGGCTCATTCATTATCGACAACGTCGGCCCCGCCTCGCTGCTGGACTTGATCAACCAGAGCTTCGAGGTGATGCAGACGTCATTGGCCCAGTACAAGATTGCCGGCTACCCGCCGGACATCCTGATCAACGTGCCCAAGCGCGTGTGTCGCTTCTTCGAGTTTTACAAAGCCCCGGAGCTGATCGCCCTGGGCCGGGAGATTGCCCGCGATACTTTGGAGAACTACGAAGCGGAGCGGCGCTGAACGCTGGAGGTGGTGGGGGGGGGGGGGGGGGGGGGGGGGGGGGGGGGGGGGGGGGGGGGGGGGGGGGGGGGGGGGGGGGGGGGGGAGGGGAGAGTGGTATAGGGGAGAGCAAAACCTCCCCCCCCTCCCCCCCCCCCCCCCCCCCCCCGAAGCCCGCTCCCACCCACCACTTACCCCTGCTCCGGCCCCACCAAGCGGTACCCTACCCCAGGCTCGGTGATGATGAAGCGCGGCGCTGTAGGGTCATCTCCCAGCTTCTGCCGCACATGGGCAACGACAATACGCAGGTAGTGACTGTCATCGACATGGGTGGGCCCCCAGATGTCCTTGAGCAGTTGCTGCTGGGTAATCACCCGCCCCGGATGCGTCGCCAGCTGGGCCAACAATGCATACTCCTTGCGCGTCAGGGCGACCTCGATACCGTCCAGGGTCACCTTGCGAAAGGCCAGGTCGACCGTCAACGGGCCGAAACTCGGCGCGACGTCGGTTGCCGCAGCCTGGGGCGCCTGACGCAACAACGCGCGCACCCTGGCGAGAAATTCCTGGATGCCGAAGGGCTTGGTCACGTAGTCGTTGGCACCGTTATCGAGGGCCTCGACCTTCTGGATTTCGCTGGCACGCACTGACAACACCAACACCGGTACTGCACTCCACTCACGCAACTCACGCAGCACCTGTTGCCCGTCCATGTCCGGCAGGCCGAGGTCGAGCACCACCAGGTCTGGCCGGTTCAGCGCCGCCTGGGTCAGGCCTTCGGCTCCGGTAGCAGCCTCCACTACCTTGTAACCTTGGGAACTCAGGCTGATACGCAGGAATTTGCGGATCTGTGGTTCATCATCGATGACCAGAAGGGTTGCAATCTGGCTCATGGCGCTTCGCTTTCAGGTTCGGGTTGGGTCGGAAGCGGCAAGCATAATGTGATGCAGGTGCCGTGGCCATCGATACCCTCGCCCACCAGGATATGCCCGCCGTGAGCGCCGATCATGCCCTGGCAAATCGCCAGACCAAGGCCGGTGCCCTGCCCGCCGCGGTCGCCGCGCGCGGCGGTGTAGAACATGTCGAAGATCTTCTCGCGATCGGCCGGGGGAATACCCGGGCCTTCATCGCTGACCGCAAAGCGCAGCTGTTCGTCACCCGTCGATACCCGCAACTGCAGGCGACCGTTGGCCGGCGAAAAACGTGCGGCGTTCTCCAGTACATTGACCAGCGCCTGCTCGATCAGGGCGGCATGTACAAACAGCAGCGGCAAACCGTCCGGCACCTCGGTGGACACCTGCAATGGCGCCAGGACCACCCGCAGGCGGTTGAGTGCACTGCCGACTATATCGGTGGGTGCCACCCAGTCACGGGCCAGTTTCAGCCCGCCATGACCCAGGCGGGTCATGTCCAGCAGGTTCTGAATATAACGATCCAGGCGTTCGGCTTCGTTGCGCGTGCCCTCAAGCAACTCCTGGCGGTCAGCCATGGGGATCGCCTCGCCCAGGGCCAGAAGACTGTCGATGCTGCCACGCATGGCGGTCAAAGGCGTGCGCAGGTCATGGGATACCGACGCCAGCAACGCGCTGCGCAACTGCTCGGTTTCGCCATGCAGGCGCGCCGCTTCCAATTGTTCGGCCAGACGTGCCCGGGCCAGCGCCTGGGCCAAGGGTTGACTGAGGGCCTTGAGCAGGCGCCGACGCTGAGGCGTGAGGCTCTGACCCTGACGCGGACGCACGCCGAGCAATGCCAACGGTTGTTCTTCCACCGACAACGGCCACCACCACCAACGGCCATTGGGCAAGGTATCACTGCCCAGGCCCGCAGCCTGATCGTGCTGCCAGGCCCAATCGGCGGCGGCCCGTTCGTTGTCACTGAACTGCACGCTGCCCGCGCTGGCAACCTGCAGGCGCCCTTCCACATCGCGCTCCAGTAGGCACACCTGCAAATCGTTCCAGCCATCGAGGTGCTGCCCGGCGGCATTGAATACCGCCTGGCGGTCGGTGGCGGCGGTCAGCTTGCGCGACAGATCGAGCAACTGGTTGGTCTGCTCCTGGGTTTCGCGCAACGCCTGCAACTGCCGACGCTGGCGTGCGGCCAGGTTGCCGGTAAGCGCCGCCATCAACAGAAAGAACAGCGACGTCAGCACATCTTCTTCGCGCTGGATGCTGAAGGAGAAGTTCGGCGGAATGAACAGAAAGTCGTAGGTCAGAAACGACATCGCCGCACAGGCCAGGGCCGGGCCCAGGCTGCTGCGCACGGCGACCAGCAACACCGCAGCAAGAAACACCAGCGAGATATTCGGCAAGGCCAGGACCCCGGAAACACCCCAGGCTATTCCCGCCGCCAGCACCGTGGCGACCAACGCCAACAGGTAATGCCGCCAGACCCAAACTTTCTTCACCGCCGCACTTGGCGGCTCGGGCCGCTCATCGCGGTCGAGCACGTTGACTTCCAGGCCGTGGGCCTCACGCAACAAGCGCGTGGCCACGCCGGCCCCGAACAGGCGCCGGCGCAGGCGGTCGCGGGACTGGCCGACCAGCACCAGGTTGGCGCGACGCTCCAGGGCATGCTGGATCAGGGTCTTGGCCACTTCACCGGCGCGCAGCAACACCACTTCGCCGCCCAGGCGCTCGGCCAACTGCTGGGCCGCCTGCAAGCGCTGGCGGGCGGTTTCGTCACGCAGCTTGCCGTTGTCGACATGCACCAGGCTCCAGGGCAGGTGGCGACGCTGCGCCACCCGGCTGGCATGGCGCACCAGGCGCTCGGCCTGGGCATCGCCATCCACCCCGACCAGCAGGCGCCCGCGTAACGAGGGCGCGTCCTGGCCGAGCTGACGATAACCATGCGCGAGGTCGGCATCGACCTGGGCCGCCGCCGTCTGCATGGCCAGCTCGCGCAATGCGGTGAGGTTGGTCTGGCTGAAGAAGGCATCGATTGCCGCCCGCGCCTGCTCCGGCACATAGACCTTGCCTTCACGCAGGCGCTCAAGCAATTCACGCGGCGGCAAGTCGATCAGGACCAGTTCAAACGCTTCCTGTAGCACCCAGTCCGGCAGGGTTTCACGCACCTGCACGCCGGTGATGCCGCGCACCTGGTCGTTGAGACTTTCCAGGTGCTGGACGTTGACCGTGGTGTAGACATCGATACCGGCGGCCAGCAGCTCCTGCACATCCTGCCAGCGTTTGGCGTGACGGCTGCCGGGCGCGTTGCTGTGCGCCAGCTCGTCGACCAGCGCCAGTTGTGGCGAGGCCTTGAGCAGGCCATCCAGGTCCATTTCCTCAAGCTGCACGCCACGGTACTCCGAGCGCACCAAGGGTTGTTGCGCCAACCCGGCGAGCAAGGACTCGGTTTCCGCCCGGCCATGGGTTTCGACCACCGCCGCCAGCACCTGTACGCCCTGGCGTACCTGGGCATGGGCGGCCTGGAGCATGGCGTAGGTCTTGCCCACCCCCGGCGCCGCGCCGAGAAACACCTTGAGCCTGCCGCGCCCCTCGCGCGGCAGCCCGGCCAACAACGCATCAGCACGTTCGGAGTTGCTATCGCTCACTGCTTGTCCTTATTTCGAAGCCGGGGCCAGCCGTTCGAGGGCGGCGTTCAAGGCCAGTACATTCACCACCGGCGGACCGATCAATGGCTGCAGGGTGGACTGCTCGACTAGCGCTTGCAAGGCCTGCGTGCTGAGCTGACGCGCCGCGGCCACCCGCGGCAGTTGATAGGCCACGGCGGCAGGTGACAGATGCGGGTCCAGGCCACTGCCGGACGTGGTCAGCAGGTCCAGCGGCACCGCGCCCTGGGCCTCGATGTACTGCTGTGCGGCGCTGTCGTTGATGCGCTGGGCCAGCGCCGGGTTGCTCGGTGCCAGGTTGCTGGCACCACTGGCGACGGTGGCATAGTCAGCCGCCGATGGCCGCGCCTGGAACCAGGCATCGCCCTTGAACGCCTGGGCGATCAGCAGCGAGCCGCGCACGTAACCCTGGTCATCGCGCAGCAGGCTGCCGTTGGCCTGCTCGGGGAACGCCACCTGGGCCACCCCGGTGACCACCAGCGGGTACACCGCACCGGTGATCAGGGTCATCAGCAGGATCAGGCTTGTGGCCGGACGTAGATAAGTTGTCATGGTCATCTCCTTGGTATCAGACCAGGTGCAGAGCGGTAAGCAACATGTCGATCAGCTTGATCCCGGCGAACGGCACAATCAGCCCGCCGACGCCGTAGATCAGCAAGTTGCGACGCAACAGGTGTGCAGCACTTGCCGCCTGTACTCGCACGCCACGCAGGGCCAGGGGAATCAGCACGACGATGATCAGTGCGTTGAAGACGATGGCCGAGAGAATCGCGCTCTGCGGGCTGTTCAGGTGCATCAGGTTGAGCACACCCAATTGCGGGTAGATCGCCGCGAACAGCGCCGGGAGGATGGCGAAGTACTTGGCCACGTCGTTGGCAATCGAAAAGGTGGTCAAGGCGCCGCGGGTCACCAGCAATTCCTTGCCGACCTGGACCACGTCCAGCAGCTTGGTCGGGTCGCTGTCCAGATCGACCATGTTGGCGGCTTCGCGGGCGGCCTGGGTACCGTCGTTCATGGCCATGCCGACATCGGCCTGGGCCAGCGCTGGGGCGTCGTTGGCGCCGTCGCCGCACATGGCGACCAGGCGGCCATCGTTCTGCTCCTGGCGAATGCGCGCCAGTTTCTTTTCCGGTGTGGCTTCAGCCAGCACGTCATCGACCCCGGCTTCGGCAGCGATGGCGGCAGCGGTCAACGGGTTGTCACCGGTGACCATCACGGTGCGAATACCCAGCTTGCGCAGTTCGGCAAAGCGCTCGCGGATCCCGGGTTTTACTACGTCCTTGAGGTGGATCACCCCCAGCAAACGCTTGTCGACACACACCAGCAACGGGGTACCGCCGCTCTGGGCGATCTTGTCTACTTCGCGCGACATCGACGCTGGCATTTCCAGACGCTGCATACCGACAAAGGCCAACACCGAATCCACCGCGCCCTTGCGGAACTGACGCTGCTGGTAGTCAACGCCAGAAAGACGCGTCTCGGCACTGAAGGCCACTGGCGTCAGCTGATCTGCGCCCGGTTCGTCGAAGTCGTGCAACTGACGCAGGTACTCGACAATCGACTTGCCCTCGGCGGTGTCGTCGGCCAGCGAAGCCAGCAAAGCACCCTCGCCCAGCTCCTTGGAAGTCACACCGGGGGCGGCGTGCAAGGCGCTGCAACGACGGTTGCCGAAGGTGATGGTGCCGGTCTTGTCGAGCATCAGCACATGCACGTCACCGGCGGCCTCGACAGCGCGGCCAGAGCGGGCAATCACATTGAGGCGTACCAGGCGATCCATACCGGCGATACCGATGGCCGAGAGCAGGCCACCGATGGTGGTAGGAATCAGGGTGACCAGCAGCGCCACTAGGAACACCAGCGGCAGACTGCCACCGGCAAAGTGCGCGAACGGCTGCAAGGTCACCACAACCACCAGGAAGATCATGGTCAGGCCGATCAGCAGGATGTCCAGGGCGATCTCGTTGGGCGTTTTCTGGCGCTTGGCACCTTCGACCAGGGCGATCATGCGGTCCAGGGTCGATTCGCCCGGGTTGCTGGTGATGCGGATCAGCAACCAGTCGGAGACCAGCCGGGTATTACCGGTCACCGCCGAGCGGTCACCGCCGGACTCACGGATCACTGGCGCGGACTCACCGGTGATCGCCGCTTCGTTGACCGCAGCAATCCCTTCGAGTACTTCGCCGTCACTGGGAATCATCTCCCCGGCCAGCACCTTGACCACATCGTCCTTGCGCAGGCTGGTCGCCGGCACGGTCTCGAAATTGCCCGCGGCGTTGCGACGCCGTGCACTGAGTCCCTGGCTACCGGCCTTGAGGCTGTCGGCGCGGGCCTTGCCGCGACCTTCTGCCAACGCTTCGGCAAAGTTGGCGAACAACACGGTGAACCACAACCACAGGGCAATCTGCACCGCCACTGACGTCGGAACAACGGGGTCGGTGATCAGGCACAACAGGGTGGTGAAGATCGCGGTCAGCTCCACCACCAGCATCACCGGTGAACGTTTGAGCTGACGCGGGTCGAGCTTGACGAACGCCTGCACCAGCGCCGGACGCCAGAGCGCGGCAAAGGTGGTGCGTGCCGCCGGGGCCGGGGCCGCTTTCACTTCAGGAATCGGCATATTCATGATTCGCTCCTCAGAAACCCAGGCTCAGGTGTTCGGTGATCGGGCCCAGCGCCAGGGCCGGCAGGAAGGTCAAGCCACCGATCAATAGAATGGTGACCACCAGCAAGGTGGCGAACAACGGACCGTGGGTGGGAAAACTGTTCTCGCCCAGCGGCGCGCTTTTCTTCATCGCCAGACTGCCCGCCAGAGCCAGCACCGGCAGGATGTAGCCGAAGCGGCCGATCAGCATGCCCAGGCCCAACATCAGGTTGTGGAAGGTGGTGTTGGCGCCGAAGCCGGCAAAGGCTGAACCGTTGTTGGCACTGGCCGAGGTATAGGCGTACAGCACCTGGCTGAAACCATGGGCGCCGGGGTTGGTGACCGAGGCCACAGGGCCTGGCAGGCTGGCCGCCAGGGCACCGAGCACCAGCACGCCGACCGGCATCACCAGCAGGGTCGCGACCAGCAGCTGCACTTCTCGCGCTTGCAGTTTCTTGCCCAGGTATTCCGGTGTGCGGCCAATCATCAGGCCAGCGAGGAACACCGCAATCAGCACGTTGAGCAACATGCCGTAGAGCCCGGCACCGACGCCGCCGAAGATCACTTCACCTACCATCATGTTGACCAGCGCGACCATCCCGCTGATGGGGTTGAGGCTGTCGTGCATGTTGTTTACCGAGCCGTTGGAGGCCGCGGTGGTGGTCACTGTCCAGAGCACGCTGGCGGTAGTGCCGAAGCGGTTCTCCTTGCCTTCCAGCGGCGCCGTCTGCTCGACCTGCGGGTTGTTCAGAGTCGGGTTGGCCTGGTACTCGGACCACAGCGCCGCGCTGCCACCGATCAGGAACAGCGCAAGCATGCAGGCGATGATCGCCCGGCTCTGGCGCAGGTCCTTGACGTAATGACCGAAGGTGAACACCAGGGCTGCCGGGATCAGGATGATCGAGGCCATTTCAAACAGGTTGCTCCAGGCCGTCGGGTTCTCGAACGGGTGCGCCGAGTTGACGCCGAAGAAGCCGCCACCATTGGTGCCCAGTTGCTTGATCGCGATCTGGCTGGCCGCCGGGCCCAGCGGGATGGTCTGGTCAGCACCCTGCAGGGTCAGGGCCTGGACGTAATGACCGAAGGTCTGCGGCACGCCCTGCCAGACCAGCAACAAGGCCAGCAGCAGGCACAGCGGCAGCAAGCCGTAGAGGGTGGCGCGGGTCATGTCGACCCAGAAGTTACCCAGGGTACGGGCCGAGCGCCGGGCGATACCGCGGCACAGCGCGACCAGCACGGCAAGGCCAGTGGCAGCACTGACGAAGTTCTGTACGGTCAGGCCGATCATCTGGCTCAGGTAGCTCACCGACGCTTCGCCGCTGTAGGCCTGCCAGTTGGTGTTGGTGACGAAACTCACCGCCGTGTTGAACGCCAGCGACCACTCCTGCCCCGGCAGGTTCGCCGGATTGAGCGGCAAGTAGCCTTGCAGCAACAGCACAGCAAACACCAGCAGGAAACCGGCGAGGTTGAAAGCCAGCAAAGCCAGGGTGTACTGCTTCCAGCTCTGTTCGGTCTCGGCATTGACCCCGGACAGCCGGTAGCAGCCACGCTCCACCGGCCCCAGCACGGGCGACAGCCAGGTGCGCTGGCCTTCCATGACCTTGTAATAGAAGCGCCCAAGCCAGGGCGCCGGGACTAACACCAGCGCAAAGAACGCCAGCAGCAACGCGTAATCGTAACTGTGCATGGTCGCTCCTAACCCCGGTCAGCGCGCAGCAGCGCGACCATCAGGTAGATCATCAACGCCACTGCCAACAGCAGTGACACCCCGTCCAGAATGCTCATCGAAACTCTCCGTCCTTACGGCACTTCGCCGCTGACGGTCATTGTCGGTAGAGCTGCTGTAAAGGTGCGAGATCACGACCCCGGCGGGGACATAAAGAATGCGTAAAGAACGCCCTTAATGCCCCGCCAGTGCCCGCCATTGCGGCGGTTGTGCGTAATTGGCGACCCAGTCGACGACTGCCTCGGCCGGCATCGGCCGGGCAATGCCATAGCCCTGAGCGACATCGCAGCCCAGGCCCATCAGCAACTGGCCGTGCTCGACGGTCTCCAGACCCTCGGCAATCACCTGGCGGCCAAAAGCCCTGGCCAGGCCGATCACCGCCCGGGTCAGCGCCAGGTCGTCATGGTCATGGAGGATGTCGCGGACGAAGGACTTGTCGATCTTGATGGTGCGGGTCGGCAAGCGCTTCAGGTAACTCAAAGACGAGTAGCCGGTACCGAAATCATCCAGCGAAAACTGCACGCCCAGCTGCTGGCAGGCGTCCAGGCACTGGCTGACCCGCTGGATGTTCTCGATGGCCACCGACTCGACGATTTCCAGGTCGAGCATCTGCGGCGCTACCGCCGGATGAGACGCGAGCAGGCACTTGAGCCGTTCGACAAAGTCACTGCGCTGGACGTGCCGCGCAGCAATGTTGACGCTCACAGGCCAGACATGTCCGGCCTGTTGCCAGCGCTGCATCTGCGCCATGGCTTGCGCGATCACCCACTCGCCGATCTCGACAATCAGGTCGGTCTTCTCCACCAGCGGCAGGAAATCAGCCGGCACCACCAGGCCCTTGTGCGGGTGCTGCCAACGTAGCAAGGCCTCGAAACCGAGCACCTGACCACTGCGCATGTTGACCTTGGGCTGGTAATGCAGACACAGCTCACCGTTGTTCAGGGCCTGACGCACCCGGGCCACGGTCTGGTGGGTGGCCTTGACCTCGCGGTCCAGCGACACGTCGAACAGGTGATAGCGGTTGCGCCCACTCTGCTTGGCCACGTACAGCGCCTGATCGGCATGGCGCACCAGGGTGTCGGCATCTTCGTTGTCGAGGGGAAACAGGGTCACGCCGATGCTGGCGCTGACACTGACCTCGCGCTCGCGGATCGAGTACGGCGCAGCAATCGCCTTGAGCACCCGGCCCAGCGCCAGGTGCAACTGCGCAGGGTCCTGCACATGGCGCAAGATCAGCACGAACTCATCACCCGAGAGCCGTGCCACGGCATCGCCGCCACGCAGGATGCTCTTCAGGCGCGTGGCCACCTCCACCAGCAACAGATCGCCACTGGCATGACCGTAGCCGTCATTGACGGCCTTGAAACCGTCGAGGTCGAGCATGCACACCGCCAGGGCGATGTCTTCGCGCCGCGAGAACTCCAGCGCCTGATTGAGCAGGTCAGACAGGTAGGCACGATTGGGCAACCCGGTGAGCACGTCATGCCCCACCCGCCACTGCAGGGTATGCAGCAACTGGCGTTTCTCGGTCACGTCGAAGCGGATCGATACATACTTGCGCACCCGGCCACTGGCCGGGTCGATCAACGGCACCATGGTGCTGTCGACCCAATACAGCGAACCGTCCTTGGCACGGTTGCAGATCTCACCCTTCCAGGCTTTTCCGGCCACCAGCGCGCGCCACATTCCATCGAAAAACGCCGGCTCATGCAGGCCGGAATTGAGGATGCGGTGATTGGCGCCCAACAACTCCTCACGGCTGTAGCCGGAGATGCTGCAGAACTGTTCGTTGACGTAGGTGATCCGGCCACTCAAGTCGGTTTCGGAAAAAATCGCGGCGGCATCAACGGCCGTGCGGTAATTGTCGTCCATGAAAATCTCGTACCCTGGGGGTTCAGCGGTTGAAGCGCTCGACCAGGGCGCGCAGGCCCAACGCAATGTGTTCCAGCTCCGCGCCACGGGTGGCGGCGGCATTGGCGTTGTGCGCGGTGCGTTGAACGCTACCGGCCACGCTGTTGATCTGCGCACAGACCTCTTCGGCCACCGACGACTGCTGTTGCGACGCCGTCGCCATCTGCTGGCTCATGTCGCTGATGCGTTCCACCGCCACACGGATGCCCAGCAGCGCCTGCTGCGCTTCAAGCACGCGAGCCACGCCATGTTCTGCCTCGACTATGCCCAGACTGGCGATGCTCACCGCCTCATCAGCGCCAGCACGCAAGTTGTCGATGATGCCCTGGATCTGCAGCGTCGATTGCCGGGTCTTGCCGGCCAATGCCCGTACCTCGTCGGCAACCACGGCAAAGCCGCGGCCCTGTTCACCGGCGCGCGCCGCCTCGATAGCGGCATTCAGGGCCAACAGATTGGTCTGCTCAGCAATGCTGCGGATCACCTCGGCAGCCACCGAGATGTCCTGGGTCTGCCCGGCCAGGTGGGTCACGGCCTGATTGATCTGGCTGACGGTGCTGGCCAGCAACTGGATGGCTTCACGCATGCTGCCCGCCACCTCACTGCCCTGCCCCGCCAGTTGATTGACCGTGTGCGCCTCACCGGCCGTGTCCTGTACATGACGCGCCACCTCGGCGATCGAAGCGGTCATCTCGGTCATCGCCGTGGCGGTCAGGTCGGATTCGGCGCGCTGCTCGAGCAGTGCCGATTCGGTCGTGCGCGACAGGCAGCTGGAGTCCCGGGCCGCTTCGCTCAGTTGCACAGCCAGGTCGCTCAGTCGCGTCAACGCCGTTTTCAATCGCGCCTCTTCGCTGATCAAAATCATCTGCAATTGCGCTGCCGGGCCCAGGGCATCGCTATAGGTCAGCGCGACAACAGGGTCGGCAAAGGTCGTTCCCGAGCACTGGACAATCTGCCTCAGCTGTTGGGCAAGGCGCCGATGCGCCCACAGACCGACCAGGCCAAACAACCCGAAGGTAATGCCAAGGCCTGGCCAGCCAGGCAACACAAGCAGGGCACCGATAGCGGCTGCGCCCACCAGCAGCGGCAGGCACAGCACCTGCGCGAACTGCGCCAGATGTCGGCGGCTAGCAACCGCCGGCTTGCCTTCGCGCAATCGTGCGTACAGCGCTTCGGCGCGGTGTACCTGCTCGCGGGTTGGCTTGACCCGCACCGACTCGTAGCCCACCAGCCGACCGCCTTCGAGAATCGGCGTGACATAAGCACTGACCCAGTAGAAGTTGCCGTTCTTGCAGCGGTTCTTGACGATCCCCATCCAGCTCTGACCGGCCTTGAGGTACTGCCACATCTGCTGGAAAACCACGGCGGGCATGTCGGGATGACGGACCAGGTTGTGCGGGCTACCGATCAATTCGGCCTGGCTGAAGCCACTCATGGCGGCAAATTCAGCGTTGCAATAGGTGATGTTGCTGGCGGTGTCGGTGGCAGAAATGAGCCGTTGGTCATCTCCGAACGTCTGTTCGATTGAGGTGACCGGCAGGTTGAGACGCACGTTGAAACTCCCTTTACTGCGTTTTGGTGATCGGGCGGCGAGTTTCTGATGCAAGCGCGATACGGTTTGACTGATCGTTCAAATAACCCTACGAATTACATCACATTTTTTTATTACAGGTGATTAATTTCGCTGATACCAAATGCCAATGGCTTTTATTAAATACTTGATTTTCAAAAGAAAATAGTTGTCGACATAGTCAAGTCAACAACCGGTGTTCAGCCGCAATCGGCAAAGTGAATACCTCCTCCTATTTCCCTTTTGAAACCCAACTGGTAAGACCGGTAAAATCAAACCAGCCCCTCCGATCGGAAAATCTCTTGCAAACCCGGAAAATCCGCGCCTACACTGGCCACGCACTGGACATACCGGTAAGACCACAATAATTAAGTCCTCCGCTCTTTCGCCCTCCCCGGCATCGAAGCAAGGACACCGATCAGAGATCCCTCCCATGCTCAAATGGTGCTCGCGTTCGATCTTCCTCCAAGTAGTGCTCGGCCTGGTGCTTGGCGTCGCCTGTGGCCTCAGTTTTCCCGAAGTTTCCCTGCAGCTCAAACCCCTGGGTGACGGCTTTATCAAGCTGATCAAAATGCTCATCGGGCTGATCGTGTTCTGTGTTGTGGTCAGTGGTATTTCCGGTGCCGGTGACCTGAAGAAAGTCGGACGGATCGGCCTGAAATCGGTGATCTACTTCGAGATCCTGACCACCATCGCCCTGGTCATCGGCCTGGTGTTTGCCTTTACCTCCGGGATCGGCAGCGGCGCCAACATTCACCTCGACCAACTGTCTACCGCCGAAGCCGGCAACCTGGCCGAGCGCGGCCAGCATATCCACGGCACCGCCGCGTTTCTCATGGACCTGATTCCGACCTCGGTGATCGGTGCTTTCGCTGACAACAACATCCTTCAGGTCCTGCTGTTTTCGGTGCTGTTCGGCAGCGCCCTGAACCTGGTCGGTGAAGCAGCCTCGGGTATCTCGCGGCTGATCAATGAACTGAGCCATGTGATCTTCCGCATCATGGGTATGATCGTGCGCCTGGCGCCGATCGGCGTGTTCGGTGCCATCGCCTTCACCACTAGCAAATATGGCCTGGAATCGCTGCAGCACCTGGGTGGCCTGGTCGCCTTGTTCTACCTGACCTGCACCGGCTTCGTCCTGCTGATCCTGGGTACCGTGATGCGCCTGTCGGGCCTGCGTATCCTGCCGTTCATCAAGTACCTGCGCGAAGAACTGACCATCGTCCTCGGCACCGCATCCTCCGACGCGGTACTGCCGCAGATCATGCGCAAACTCGAGCACCTGGGTATCGGCAACTCCACCGTCGGCCTGGTGATCCCGACCGGTTATTCCTTTAACCTCGATGGCTTTTCGATCTACCTGACCCTGGCCATCGTGTTCATCGCCAACGCCACCGGCACGCCGCTGGCCATGACCGACCTGCTGACCATCCTGCTGGTGTCGCTGATCACCTCCAAGGGCGCCCACGGTATTCCCGGTTCGGCACTGGTGATTCTTGCCGCAACCCTGACGGCGATTCCGGCGATCCCGGTGGTGGGCCTGGTGCTGGTGCTGGCCGTGGACTGGTTCATGGGCATCGGCCGGGCGCTGACCAACCTGATCGGCAACTGCGTGGCCACCGTCGCCATCGGCCGCTGGGAAGGTGATATCGACATGGAGCGGGCCAATAATGTGCTGGCCGGCAAACAGGGCTTTGGCTTTGCCCAGCGCAAGACGCCCAATGCCCATCAACAAGAGTTCTGAGTGCAAGGGCCGGCACTGACGGTGCCGGCCCCAGGAGCAAACCATGCAAGTGTTCTCATGGAGTGAACAGTGATTACTTCATCGACCGTAGTGAACTCAGTGGTGGAAAAACTCCGCCAGGCCCTGGCCCGCGGCCAGTGGCGTTCCGGTGACATGCTCCCGGGCCAGCGCGAGCTGGCTGAGCAACTGGGCATCAGCCGCCCAAGCCTGCGTGAAGCGGTGACCGTACTGGAAACCCTCGGCCTGGTGCGTTCGATGCCGGGCAAAGGGGTACTGGTGCTCGATGCCGACCTGGCCGAAACCGCCCAGCCGCAGACCGGGGTGGCTGAAGCCAGCCTGGAAGACGTGTTGCAACTGCGCTACACCCTGGAGCCGTTCATCGTCGGCCTGGTTGCGCAGTCGATCAGCAGCAAAGAGATCGGCCAGTTGCGCCTGACCCTGATGGACATGCGCGAAGCCCTGGAGGCCGAGGACAGCGAAGCCGGGGTCAACGCCTACATCGCCTTCCACGAAGAGTTGTTCACGCTGACCGCCAACCCGATTTTCCAGAGCGTGGTGCAACAGACCAGCAACGCCCTCAAGCAGAGCGCTGCGGTGTTGCGCAATTCTCCCGAGCATCTGGCGGCGCGTCTGCAAGAGAACGAAGCGGTGGTGCGCGCCATCCGCAACAAGAACAGCGCCCAGGCCAGCACGCAGATGCGCCACCACATCCTTCAGGAAGGCCGGCGCATGGGTATCGAACTGAACATCCCGGACGAACATCCGGCCACTTGAATTCAGGAGAGCAGTGATGAACGCCAGCGCCCAAGCCCCTGTGACCACCCTGCCGCCCTTGCTTGTCCACGGCGAAGTGCGCCTGTCCGCCGAGCAGATCTACCCGCGCCTGTTCGACGCCATCCTCGAACAGCGCCTGGCGCCGGGCAGTGCCTTGCCCGAGCAGGCGCTGGGCGAAGCGTTCGGGGTCAGTCGCACGGTGATTCGGCGG
This sequence comes from Pseudomonas sp. GZD-222, assembly GCF_049310525.1. Lineage (NCBI taxonomy): Bacteria > Pseudomonadati > Pseudomonadota > Gammaproteobacteria > Pseudomonadales > Pseudomonadaceae > Pseudomonas > Pseudomonas sp. GZD-222. The sequence goes on along the minus strand of NZ_JBMOWO010000015.1, from coordinate 73,943 downwards.
GTGCTCGGCCGCCTGTGCGACCAGCAGGTGATTGTCCAGCGCCCGAGCCATACCGCACGTTTGGCAGCCCCGGACCCGCAACAGGCGCGGCAGATCCTCAGCGCCCGGCGCCTGGCCGAAACCACCTTGATTACCCTGGCCGCACAACGCTCGCGACCGGCGAAGATCCGCCAGTTGCGCGAACTGGTCGCCCGCGAACGCCAGCACCATGAACAGGGTCAGCGCTGCACGGCAATTCGCCTCGGAGGCGAGTTCCACCTCAAGCTGGCGGAGATTGCCAACAACGCGCCGTTGACGCGTTTCCTCAATGGTCTGGTGCCACAAACCTCGCTGATCATCGCCCAGTACGAGGCCCGGCCCTGTAGTCACTGCGCCTGGCAAGAGCATGCGGCGATCATCGATGCGCTGGAGCAAGGTGACGGTGAAGCAGCCCTGGCGTTGATGCACCAGCATCTGGACCATATCGAGGCCAAGCTGGATCTGTAGGAGCGGGCTTGCCCCGCGATCTGCCGCAAAGCGGCAGCAATATCAGCCAATGCGCTGTGACATTTGCGCCGCAAGCTCAGGTTTTACGGCCGCTGCGCGGCCGATCGCGGGACAAGGCCCGCTCCCACAGTTGCCTCGCGTGCTGACCACGGGATAAGTAGTACTTGGTCGGTCTTATCAAACTCCGATGCCCTCCCACCTATACTGAAATCACCAAGGTCTAAATCCGCCAAGCATCCCGTCGCAAAGGGGGTAGCGCTTGTGGCCCCCCGTTCTCCTCTCCTGCTCCTGCTTATCCTCCTGCTCGCCCTGGGCGGCTGCGCCTCGCGAGAAAAAGCCCCCGAGCCCCCTCCGGTGCAATTGAGCCCCGCCACCTGGGAGCAGATCGACCGGGAAATCATCGACGCTTCGCTGGCCAGTACCAGCTCGGTCAATGACTACACCCGCCGCTCCATGCGGGTGTGGAAGGACCGTGTGCAGCAATTTACCGAAAGCGACTTCATCCCCTGGTTCACCGGCTACTGGACCCAGCAATGGCTGACCATGAAAGTGGCCTGGTACAAGATGAACAGTGGCGAAGGCAAGGAGCCGCCGGAGAAGCGCCTGGCGGTTTACCTGCAAGAGCAGTATCACCGCCGGGTGCTCGACCAGGTGGCCAAGGAAATCGACCCTGAAGGCATACGCGACCGCGCCATGGAACTGTACCTGCAGTTGCTCGGCCAGCAACTGCAGCAAATTGCCCAGCGCTACCGGGCGCCGCCCGAGCAGCTCAACCTGCGTCTGACGCGAATCCAGGCCATCAACCTCGGGCCACCGAAGGCACGCGATGCCTCGCTCTACCAACTGCTGTACAGCAAACCACTGGCCGAACTGCCGGCCTATGCTGCCCTGGTCGGACACATGCACAGCGCCGTGCGTGCCGGTACCCAGCGTGCGGACATCGGGCTGTCATCGGTGGCGCAGCAGGCCAGCGAGAAACTCGGTGCGACCCTGGCGCCACGCGGCATCGCCAGTGCGGTGGCGACCGCCGTGGGGCGCGTCGCCGGCACCCTGATTTCGGTGGCAGCGGCCGGTTACGGCGCCATCTCCCACAGCCAGGAACAACCGGCCATGATCGAGCAGCTGCGGGTGATCCTCAATGTCGCGCTCAACGAGGAATGGCGCGAGCTGATGGACAACCGCAAGAGCGGCGTCATGGCCGGGGTCTACTACTTGTCCGGCGAGATCGAGGAGGGCCTGATCGGTGCCCGGCGCCTGCCGGATGAAACCGAGAGCGGCTCTTTGCGCATCGTCCTGCCAGCGCAATAGCCCGCCTCAGGCAGCGACGCGGTTGTCGTCCACAGCCTGGGCCGAGGTCGGCAGGCCGAAGATGCGATCGAACAGCCAGTTGTAGAGGAAGGTGTAGCAAGGGATCAGGATGATGAACGCCAGGTCCACCAGGAAGGCTTCGACCAGGCTCATGTCCAGCCACCAGGCAATCAACGGAATCAGGTAGATCACCAGGGTAAGCTGGAAACCAATGGCATGCGCAACACGCCGGGCAACGCTGCGCCCGCGTTTGACCTGACGGCTTTCCCAGTACTCGAACAGGGTGTTGTAGATGAAGTTCCAGGCCATGGCGATGGTGGTGATCATCACCGCCAGCGGACCGGTGTTGCTCGGCGCAGTGTCCGACAGGTAGGCCAGGCCCAGGGTCGACATGCACAGGCCAATGGCTTCATAGGCGGTCACGTAGACCAGTTTGCGTTTTACACCTTGCACCGTATTACCTCAGTTGCATCATCAGTCGCCACCCGTCCAGGCAGCAGAGGCGCGCAAGAATGCGTCAATCTTCTTGACAGAAAAAGTCAGCAGCTATCAGATTGACTGACAGGAGATTAGCCTTTGAATTTTTCCAGCGACAACATCGAACTGTTCCTCGCCGTGCTCGATCGCGGCTCCTTCTCTGCCGCCGCCCGCGCCCTGGGCCGGGTGCCTTCCGCCGTGAGCATGGCGGTCGGCAACCTCGAGGCGGAGCTGGGCTATGCCCTGTTCGAACGCACTCACCGGGAAACTCGGCCCACCGCCCTGGCCCAGGCCCTGGAGCCCCATGCGCGAATGATCGCGGCGCAACTGGGGCAGCTGCAGGTGCATGCCCTGGAACTGTCCCAGGGCCTGGAAAGCACCCTGGCCATCAGCGTCGTTCCGGACATCGACCACCGTGCGCTGCTGGCGGCGATCAAGACCATCAGCGAGTGCTATCCGCTGCTCGAGATCGAGGTCCTCAGCGCGCCTCAGGAAGAAGCCCTGCACCTGTTGCACAGCGGCCGGGTCAGCCTGTGCCTGGCATTCGCCGGGCTCGCGGTCGATCCGCAGCAACGCTTCCAGAACATCGGCATGGAGTCGCTGGTGGCGACCATCTCGCCGCAGCACCCTGCCCTGCAACGTCAACCCCGGCAGATCGCCTACCTCGAAGACCTGGTCAATGTCCGGCAGATTCTGGTCGCCAGTCGCGACCTGCCGATCACCGACACCCGCGCCCTGATCGGCAAAGCCCACTGGCGCACCGACAGCCTGAGCATGGCGGTGGAAATGGTCGAAGCCGGGCTGGGCTGGGGCGACTTTCCGCTGTCACGGGTAGCACCCTTGCTGGAGGCCGGACGTCTGTTGCGCCTGGACTTCAAGAACACCCGCAACGAACTGCAACTGCCGGTGCATGCCTTCTGGCGTCACAATCAACCCTTGCAGAAGGCCGCACGGGAACTGGTGCGCTTGCTTGGGGTGTAAGGGATTGCCTGGTATCACACCCGGGAAAAACCTGACAGCCCCTGCGGCAATCTGCCTTTCAACATTTCCCTGGCGCGGCCGATAGCCCTCTGGATAGGTACGAGCATTCGCCAAAAGCACCGCTCGGCACTCCTCCTTACTGGCACAAGGTCTCGGAACATGAACCTGAAATTTCGCCACAAGATCCTGCTGTGCGCCTGCGGCGTCGTGGTTCTGGCATTTGCTTTGTTCACCCTCTACAACGATTACCTGCAACGCAACACCATCCGACAGAACATCGAGTCGTCGGTCAAACAGGCCGGAGCGTTGACCGCCAGTAGCGTGCAGAACTGGATGAGCGGCCGCATCCTGGTCCTGGAAAACCTCGCCCAGGACGTTGCCCACCAGGGTGCCAACGCCGATTTCCCGGGACTGGTCGACCAGCCCTCGTTCACCAGCAACTTCCAGTTCACCTATGTCGGCCAGGCCAACGGTGTGTTCACCCAGCGCCCGGACGCGAAGATGCCTGACGGCTACGACCCGCGCCAACGCCCGTGGTACACCGCCGCTGTCGCCGCTAACCAGACCATGTTGACCCCGCCTTACATGGCCGCAGTCGGTGGCCTGGTGGTGACCATTGCCATGCCGGTCAAGAGCAAGACCGGTGGTGAACTGCTCGGCGTGGTCGGTGGCGACCTGAGCCTGGCGTCGCTGGTCGACATCATCAACGCCGTGGACTTCGGCGGCATCGGTCATGCTTTCCTGGTCGACCGTAATGGTCAGGTGATCGTCAGCCCGGACAAAGACCGGGTGATGAAAAACCTCAAGGACATCTACCCGGGCAGCAACCTGCAGGTGGCTCCAGGCATTCATGACGCCACCCTGGCCGGTCAGGAGCGAATCATCTCGTTCGCACCGGTCAGCGGCCTGCCATCGGCCGACTGGTACATCGGCCTGTCCGTCGACAAAGACAAGGCCTACGCCCCGCTCAGCCAGTTCCGCACTTCGGCCATTATCGCCATGCTGATTGCCGTGGCGGCCATTGCCGGCCTGCTCAGCCTGCTGATTCCGGTACTGATGCGCCCGCTGACCACCATGGGCCGCGCCATGCAGGACATCGCCCAGGGCGAAGGCGACCTGACCCGCCGTCTGGTCGTGGAGAACAAGGACGAGTTCGGTGAGCTGGCCAGTGCCTTCAATCAGTTCGTTGAACGTATTCACGCCTCGATTGCCGAAGTGTCCTCGGCCACGCGTCAGGTGCACGACCTGTCCGAACGGGTGATGAGTGCCTCCAACGCCTCGATCATCGGCTCCGAAGAGCAGAGCATGCGCACCAACAGTGTCGCGGCGGCGATCAACGAACTGGGTGCCGCCACCCAGGAAATCGCCCGCAACGCCGCCGATGCCTCGCAGCACGCCAGCGGTGCCAGCGAGCAGGCCAACGACGGCCGCCAGGTGGTGGAAGAAACCATCTCGGCAATGACCTCGCTGTCGCAAAAGATCAGCGAATCCTGCGAGCAGATCGAAACCCTCAACGCCAGCACCGACGACATCGGGCAGATCCTCGACGTGATCAAGGGCATCTCCCAGCAGACCAACCTGCTGGCCCTGAACGCTGCCATCGAAGCCGCCCGTGCCGGTGAAGCCGGTCGCGGTTTCGCCGTGGTCGCCGACGAAGTACGCAACCTGGCGCACCGCACCCAGGAGTCGGCCGAAGAGATCCACAAGATGATCACCACCCTGCAGGTCGGTTCACGCGAGGCGGTGCACAACATGAACGCCAGCCAGGTGTCGAGCGAGGAAAGCGTGATGGTCGCCAACCAGGCCGGTGAGCGCTTGAGCAGCGTCACCCAGCGCATTGGCGAGATCGACGGCATGAACCAGTCGGTTGCCGCGGCGACCGAGGAACAGACTGCCGTGGTCGAGAGCCTGAACCTGGATATCACCCAGATCAACGTGTTGAACCAGCAAGGCGTGGCCAACCTCAATGACACCCTGCGTCATTGCGATGCCCTGGCCCAGCAGGCCGGTCGCCTCAAGCAACTGGTCGACAGCTTCAAGATCTGACCCCTACCCTGGCGAGGGTGCAATGCCCTCGCCAGGTGCCTGCTACTACACCACCACGGCGCGCTTCGTCCTGCCCATGCGCAGCCAGCCGATCAGCACCGCCACCATCACCACAAAACCCAGGTAGCCGAACAACGGGTAGACCTGGCCGACCAGGCTGATAAAACCGATCAGACTACAGATGAACGCCGCCACGCCAGTGACCACAGCGCCCAGGCGAAAGCTGCGGGTACCCGCCGGCAACAGCCGCGCCAGAAACGAATAGTGCATGCCCACCGCCGTGTTGACGATCATGCCGAAGATGATCACGCACATGATCACCCCCAGCGCCGGGGAAATTTCACTGGCAATCGACAGCATCGGCATCGGCAAATCAGCCACGGTGTCCAGACGTGAGAGCAACCCGGCGCTCATCACCAGCATCAGGCCGCCGAGCCCCGCACCACCGAGAATGCCTCCCCAGATCGCGGTTTTCTCCAGGCGTGCCGAACCACCGAGGATCGCCAGCATCGGCGCCCCGGCCACCACGTTGTACGACACATAGAGAAAGGCCCCCAGCAACCAGTGACTCGCCCCTGCTTCCTGCTGGCTGGCGACCTGGTCCAGTGCGGTGAAACTCAGGTCGCGGGTGAACACCGCATACAACGCGATCGCAGTGGCTGCCAGAATCAAAAACGGCGTGACGGCACCGATCAACACGATGACTTTCTGTATGTCGAGACAGACCACCGCCACCACCAGCAGCGTTACCAGCACACTACCGGTCAGTGCCGGGATACCGAACTGCTGTTCGAGCAAGGCGCCGCCACCGGCCAGCATCACCACCGTCACGCCGAACATGAAGAAGGTGATCAACAGGTCGACGAACAGGCCCAGATAGCGCCCGCAGATGGCGTACACAACATCCTTGTGCGAGGCGGCCTGCAGGCGGTTACCGAGGCCGGCCAGGGCCATGCCGAGAAAGGTGAACAGCGCGGCACTGACCAGGGTTCCGAGCAGCCCCCAGAGGCCGAAGTTGACAAAGAACAGCAATAACTCCCGCCCTGAGGCGAAACCTGCACCCACGATAACGCCGATAAAGGCGCCTGCAATTTTCAGCTGCTCTTTCATCTCGAACCCTCTGGCATCTATGGCCCTTTGCGGGCCTTGTTGTTTTTACCCAGTGCCGCGCAGGCAGGTATGTAGCTTCAGTCGTGGCCGATCCAGGCCTGCACTTCGATCTCCACATCGACACCCAGCGCCAGCCCGGCGCTCACCGTCGAACGCACCGGGTAGCCATTGGCGAAGAAGCTTTTGTAGACCTCGTTGAAGCCGGCGAAATGCGCCATATCCGAGAGCCAGACCGTGGCCTTGACCACCTGGTCGAAGCCGACGCCGCACTCGGCCAGGGTTTCGCCGATACGCTCGAGGGTGGCCTGGGTCTGGGTCTGAATGTCGCCACGCACCACTTCACCGCTGGCGCTCATGGGCACCTGGCCGGAAAGAAACACAAAGCCGCCGAACTTGACCGCCTTGGAAAACGGGAACGGCAGGTGGCTGGGAAAACGCTGGATAGTCGAGCTCATGGGAATGTCCTTTGGGTGGTTAACGAAAGCGCGCCGGTGACAAGCGTTGCGGCTCGACACCTTCGCGATGCAACGAAGCGGGAAGTGCTTGATCCAGCAGCAGCGCACAGGCCAGCTGCGAGACACCGGCCGCCGACTGGATGCCATAACCGCCTTGGGCGGCCAGCCAGAAAAACGCCGGATTGTGCGGATCGCGACCGATCACCAGGTCGCCATCGGCAACGAATGAACGCAGCCCGGCCCAGGTGTGGCTGGGGCGGCGGATGGTCAGGGTGGTAAGGGCTTCGATGTTGTAGATGCCGATGGCCACGTCGAGCTCTTCGGGCATCACATCCTGAGGCTCGACCGGATCGGCATTGGCCGGTGAACCCAGCAATTGCCCGGCGTCGGGTTTGAAATAGAAACTCTCATCGACCCCGATCACTGCCGGCCACTGCGCAAACGCATGGTCCTGTGGCCCTTCGAAGGTGAAAGCGCTGCGCCGACAAGGCTGCAGGCCAACGGCTTGCACGCCGCACAAACGGGCAACCTGATCGGCCCAGGCGCCTGCGGCGTTGACCAGTTGGCGAGCCTGTACCACGCTGCCATCGGCCAGATGCAGGTGCCAGAGACCGTCGGCAAAGCCCCCCTCGAGCAGTTCGGCATTGCAGCGCAGCTCACCGCCCGCCTGACGAAAACCGCGCAAGAAGCCCTGATGCAGGGCATGCACATCGAGGTCCATGGCGCCTGGCTCATGGAAAGCGCCGGCAATGGCCTCGCCTCTCAGGCTCGGCACCATCGCCAGTGCAGCCTGAGGATCGAGCAAGTGCACCTCGGTGCCATTGGCCAGGTTCTGCGCATAGCTGTTGGCGAGCAGTTCCTGCTGGTCGAGGCTGGCGACATACAGACACCCCCGCGGCTCCAGCAACCGATGCTCACAGAAGCCGGCCGGCGGCGACTCGTAGAATTCCCGGCTAGCGCGGGTCAAGGCCTGGATCTGCGGTGTGCCATAGGCTTCCATGAACATCGCCGCCGAGCGCCCGGTGGAGTGGTAGCCGGGCTGCGCTTCACGCTCCAGCAACAGCACGCTGTGCTGCCCTGCCAGCCGGTATCCCAGGGAAGCACCCGCAATACCGGCGCCAATGATCACGCTGTCGAATATCTGCGTCATAACCTTGCCATTGCCTGATGAAGAACGAAAATTATCACTTATGAGAATTCTATTATATGAGAATTTAGAATTACGCAAGCGCGCACGGTAAGATGCCTGACCGAAATGCCTGACCGAGATCCTTGATGAGTGACCGCTCCCCTGCCGCCGACCGCCCTGGTACGCAGCCCCCGATCGACCGCAGCGAAGTCGGCGCGCGCTTGCGCACCGTGCGCAAGAGTCAGCAACTGACCCTCAAACAGTTGTCGGAACGCTCCGGGGTGCCGGTATCGACCTTGTCGAAAATGGAACTGGCGCAGGTTTCTGTGAGCTACGAAAAACTCGCCGCAGCGGCGCGAGCACTGAATGTCGACATCGCGCAATTGTTTCGCTCATCTGAAATGGGCGATGCGCCGGCCTCGACCACCGTGGTAGTCCACTCGCTACCCACCGCGCCGGGTTACAGCACCGGGACCTATGACTATCACCTGATCGCCGGGGAGTTTCCCGAACGCCTGATGACCCCGATGTACGCAAGGATCATCGCCCGTGAGCGCCAGCAGTTCGACGAATTCATCCGTCACCCCGGCCAGGAATTCGCCCTGGTGCTCAGCGGCCGGGTGCGCATTGAATTCGAAACCGGTGAAGCAGTAAGTATCGGCGCGCAGGAAACCGCTTACTTCAACAGCAACGTGGGACACATCTACCTGTCCGAGAGTGAGGATGGCGGCGATGCTCATGTGATGGTGGTGATGACTGATCGGTGATCGGTTCAAATCCGGTGGGTATTTCCTGTGGGAGCGGGCCTTGCCCCGCGATCGGGCGCGTAGCGGCCGCAAATCCTGAGTGTGCGCCAACCCTGTTATACCGTATGGCTTGGTTTTACTGCCGCTTTGCGGCAGATCGCGGGACAAGGCCCGCTCCCACCTGGTGAACTTAGCTCTAATCCGTCCAGTTATAACCTAATAACGAACTAGTCTATTTCGCTATAAAAAAACCTTTATGCTGGCTTCCATCCGATCACGGGCACGTTGGACGCTTAGGTAATTTATGGATGTAGGTTCATTCGGCTTCACCATTGCAGGCCTCATCGTAGGATTCATCGTCGGCATGACCGGCGTCGGCGGCGGTTCATTGATGACCCCGATCCTGCTCTGGTTCGGCATCAGCCCGGCCACCGCTGTAGGCACCGACCTGCTGTACGCCGCCATCACCAAAGCCAGCGGTGTCTGGGTCCACAGCAAAAACAAAAACATCGACTGGAAAATCACCGGCTGGCTGACCCTGGGCAGTGTCCCTGCCGCCGCAGCCACCCTGTGGTTCCTCAGCACCCTGGACACCGACACCCAGGCCGCCAACGCCGTGATCAAACAAGGCCTGGCCGTGGTCCTGGTACTCACTGCCCTGGCCATCCTGTTCAAAAGCAAACTGCAAGCCTTCGCCAGCAAACACGCAGGCGACCGCTATCACTTGAGCGGCACCAGCCTCAACCTGTTGACGGTGGTTACCGGCGTCATTCTCGGCGTGATGGTCTCGCTGACCTCCATCGGCGCTGGCGCCCTGGGTACCGTCGCGCTGTTCCTGCTCTACCCCTACCTGGTCACTCGCCGCCTGGTCGGCACCGAGATCGCCCACGCCGTACCCCTGACCCTGGTCGCAGGCCTGGGCCATGCCAGCATGGGCAACATGGACTGGTCGCTACTGGGTTATCTGCTGCTGGGCTCGCTGCCTGGCATCTACCTGGGTAGCCACCTGACCGGGCGCATCTCCGACGGCGTCCTGCGCCCGTGCCTGGCTGCCATGCTGCTGATGATCGGTTACAAGCTAGCGTTCTGAAGAGCACAACCACCGCTCTGTGCTGCGATGATTGGCAAAACATATGAAAATACGTATATTCGAATTTCCATATGTTAATGCCAGACCGAACTGATGCTCACTCCCGCGCTTGTGTTCAAAAGCCTCGCCGATGAAACCCGGGCCCGCGCCACCTTGCTCATCACCCGTGAGGGCGAGCTCTGCGTCTGCGAGCTGATGTGTGCGCTCGACGACAGCCAACCAAAGATCTCCCGCCACCTGGCCCAACTGCGTGCCTGCGGGCTATTGCTCGACCGCCGCCAGGGTCAATGGGTGTACTACAGGCTCAACCCACAGTTGCCGGCCTGGGTCCATGAAGTGCTCAAGTTGACCCTCGACGCCAACGCCGAGTGGCTTGCCCAGGACAGTGCCCGCCTCGCTGCCATGGGTGATCGCCCTACCGCCCTGTCCTGCTGCTGACTGCGAGATTTTATGCGAATCCTGTTCATGTGCACGGCCAACAGCTGCCGCAGCATTCTCTCTGAAGCGCTGTTCAATCACCTCGCTCCCGCCGGCTTTGAAGCGGTGAGCGCAGGCAGTTTCCCCAAGGGTCAGGTGTTGCCTCGCAGCCTCAGCACCTTGCAACGCGCGGGTATCGCCATCAGCGGCCTGAGTAGCAAAGGCAACGATGCGTTCGCGGACAACCCGCCGGATATCGTCATTACCGTCTGCGACAACGCTGCGGGCGAAGCCTGCCCGGTGTACTTCGGCCCGGCGCTGAAAAGTCACTGGGGCCTGGAAGACCCGTCGGAAACCCACGGCAGCGAAGCACAGATCGAGGCCGCTTTCGACGCCACCCTGGCGCACATCGAACGACGCTGCAAAGCCTTCCTCGCTCTGCCGTTCGAGCAGCTCGAAAGCGAGGGCCTGCAACGTGAACTCAATCGCATCGGCACCCTTTGAACGGAGCTTCCCATGAACGACTCGCTACCCAACCTCGACAGTGAACTGATCAAGCCCTTCGCCGAGCATGACGGTCATAAACCGCGCATCCTGCTGCTTTACGGTTCGACCCGGGAGCGTTCATTCAGCCGCCTGCTGACGGAAGAAGCGGCGCGTCTGCTGGAGCGCTTCGGTGCCGAAACGCGGATCTTCAACCCCAGCGGCCTGCCCCTGCCCGATGACGCCCCGAGCAGCCATCCCAAGGTTCAGGAGCTGCTGGAGCTGATGCAATGGTCCGAGGGCCAGGTCTGGTGCTCGCCGGAACGCCATGGCGCGATGTCTGCGGTATTCAAGGCACAGATCGACTGGGTGCCCCTGGCGCTTGGCGCGGTACGCCCGACCCAGGGCAAGACCCTGGCGGTCATGCAGGTGTGCGGCGGCTCGCAGTCGTTCAACGTGGTCAATCAGCTGCGCGTGCTGGGCCGCTGGATGCGCATGTTCACCATCCCCAACCAGTCTTCGGTACCCAAGGCCTGGCTGGAGTTCGACGCCGAGGACCGGATGAAACCCTCGGCCTACTACGACCGGGTAGTGGACGTGATGGAAGAGCTGGTCAAATTCACCGTGCTACTGCGTGATCGCGGCGAATACCTGGTGGATCGCTACTCGGAGCGCAAGGAGACGGCAGAGGCGTTGACCCAGCGCGTGGGACAGCGGTCGATCTGACACTCGCGCAGTTGCTGTCCAGGGCAATTGCTCGGCTAAGACCTTCCGTCCTCACCTGTGTGCGCCAGCACAAACTGCCGCAGCTGGGCCAAGGGCAAGGGTCGACAAAACCAGAAACCCTGACCGACAGCACAGCCTTGTGCGCGCAGGTATTCCATCTGGGCGCGCGTCTCGACGCCTTCGGCAATCACCTGGATACCCAGGCTGTTGGCCAGCATCAGGTAGCCCTTGATGATCGCCTGGTCAATCGCGCTGTTGAGCACTTCGCGAATGAACACCTGGTCGATCTTCAGGGTGTCGAACGGCAAGGCACGCAGCGTGCTGGGTGATGAATAGCCAGTGCCGAAGTCGTCAATCGACACGCGCACGCCAAGGCTTTGCAGTTGCACGATGTTCAGCCGCGCTTGCTTGATATCTTTGAGCGCGGCGGTTTCGGTGACTTCAATCTCCAGACGGTTGGCCGGCAGTCCACTGCTGCGCAGAATAGCCGTGAGTTTGTCGACAAAATCGCACTGCATGAAGGTGTAGCCGCTCATGTTCACAGCGATGGGTACATCCAGCAGGCCGGCGGCGATCAGCGCGCGGTTATCCGCACAAGCTCGAGCCACGACCCAGGCGTTGAGCGCCGACATCAGGCCACTCTGCTCGGCCAGGGGAATGAACTCCTCTGGCGAAACCTGCCCGTTTTCCCCGTCGTTCCAGCGCAACAACGCTTCCAGGCCAGTGATCCGTTGTGGATCCCGGAGTTCGAACTGAGGCTGGTAATACAGCTCCAGTTGCTCCCCTTCAATGGCCTGGCGCAAGCGTTCGAGACGTTGCTGTTCGCGGTGCTGGGCGCTGCGCATCATCGGGTTGAAACAGGCGATGCGATTGCCACCCGCGTTCTTCGCCTGATACATGGCGAAATCGGCATCGATGATCAACTGATCGGGGGCCGGCGAATCGCACTCGATGCAGTTGGCGCAGGTACTGACACCAAGGCTCGCGCGCACGGTCAGGGTCATGCCATCGATCGACAGCGGTGCCTGCAGGCAATCGAACAGGCGTGCCGCCAGGCTCATGCCGGCCTGCTCGCTTGCAGATTGCCGGGCCACGACGACAAATTCGTCACCGCCGACCCGGGCCAGCAGATCGTCGCTACGCAGGCACTGGCGAAAACGTCCGGCGATTGCCACCAGCACCTGGTCCCCCACGTAATGACCGTGGTTATCGTTGATGAACTTCAGCCCGTCGAGGTCGATGAATACCAGCACCAATTGCTGTGCCTGGGCACGCGCCAGGGCGATCTGCTCCGGCAGGCGCTCATGCAGCGCACTACGGTTCATGCAGCTGGTCAAGGTGTCATGGCTGGCCAGGTGGCTGATGCGCTGACGCAGCTGCAATTGCTCGCTGATGTCGTAACACACCCCGATCAGCAACTGACGCCCACCCAAGCGCAACTCGCCAACGCTGACGTGCAAATCGAACAGCGAACCATCCTTGCGCTTGCCCTGTAACTCGCGGACCAGTCCATGGAGCTTGCCCCCACCACCAGCCCGGTAAGACGCCAGGCATTGCTCATGGCGCGCGGCACAGGCTGAGGGCATCAGTTGGAAGATGTTCGCGCCGGTCAGTTCGGCAAAGCCGTAGCCGAACAACTTCTGAGCCGCCGCATTGATGGCCTGAACCCGCCCCCATTCGTCCGTGATAACAATGGCATCCGCAGCGGCTTCAAAAATCGCATAGGGAATGCTCGTCAGCTCACGATCAGCGTTAGCCGCAAGCTTGGCAAAATCCTCTCGGGTCATGGTCCTGGCCTAACGGTTGAACCGGTCCACCAGCGCATACATCTCGTGCGCCGTCTGTTCCAGTTCCCGGCCAAGAGTGGCAGAGCTGGCAGCAATGTCGACGTTCTGCTCCGACACCTGGGCAATGGTTGTAATTTGCCGACTGATGTCCTCGGCGACGTGGGCCTGCTGCTCAGAGGCTGCCGCCATCTGCTCGGTCATCTGATGAATGTGTTCCACCGCCACACCAATTCCCTCAAGGGCGTTTTGTGTGGCGATCACCTGGTCGACCCCGGCATGGGCTTCATCGCTGCCCTGGCGGGCAATGTCCACCGCCTGGTTGGCCGCACTGTGCAGCGTCTGAATGATGCTCTGGATGGTTTCAGTCGATTCCTGGGTCTTGAAGGCCAGCGCCCGGACTTCATCGGCAACCACGGCGAAACCACGGCCCTGCTCCCCTGCCCTGGCTGCTTCAATAGCGGCGTTGAGCGCCAACAGGTTGGTCTGGTCGGCGATCTGGCGAATCATGTTCGAGGCAATCTGGATCGACTGGGTTTCATCAGCGAAGTTTTCCACCGACTGACTGATCTGGCTCACCGTGTCCTGCAACTTCTCTATCACCAGGCGCGTCTTGCCCGCCTCCTCGGAGCCAACCTGGGTCAGTTGATTGACGTCCTCGGCCTCACGGGCAGTGTCGTGAATATGGGTGGACACCTCGGCAATCGAGGCCGCCATCTGGGTCATCGCCGTTGCGGCCATATCGGTCTCGTCACGCTGGCGTTGCAGCGACAACTCGGAGGCCTGCGCCAGCTTGCCGCTTTCGGCGGCCATGGTCTCGGTCTGGTTGGCGTAGTCGCCCGAACGGCTCAGCGCGGTACGGACCTTGGCCTGCTCACTGATCAGCGCCATCATCAGTTGCGCCACAGGGCCCTGCTGGTCGGTGTAGGTGCGGGCAATCAATTCGCTGTCGAAGCTGTCCACCGCCGCGTTACCGGCCTGGGTAAACTTGTGCTGCAGACGCCAGTGGGCGGCTATCTGCATGCCGACAAAGCCGCAGGCCAGTACACCAATGGCCGCCCAGCTATCAAGAAAGACCACGGCCACCAGGCCAGGCACGCCCAGCACCAACGGCGCCAGCCCATGCTCGAGCGCAGCCTTGGCCAGGCCCTTGATGCTCCCGCTGCGCTTGCCCGTGCGCATGCGCTCATACAGTGCCGAGGCACGCTCGATATCCGCCCGCTGCGGCTTGACCCGGACCGACTCGTAACCCACCACCACCGCGCCCTCGAAGATCGGTGTGATGTAGGCACTGACCCAATAGTGATCACCGTTGCGGCAGCGGTTCTTGACGATGCCCATCCAGCTTTTGCCGTCCTTCAAATAGGACCACATATGGGCAAATACTGCTTCCGGCATGTCCGGATGGCGCACGATATTATGCGGGCTGCCGAGCAGCTCCTCGCGGCTGAAGCCACTGATAGCCACCAGTTCATCATTACAGTAGGTCAGGTTGCCGTGCAGGTCGGTGGCGGAAATCAGCCGTTGCTCGTTCTGGAATATGACTTCCTGCTGGGTGACCGGCAGATTACTTCTCATGCTCTGGCATCCGTTTTTCTTGGATTAATTCAGGTGTAATTACCCACATTGTATTTGTGGCAATTGGCCATACGCCCATGAATAGAGGCGCCTCAGCTATAGCGAAATGGAATAGAGGGTTAATTGGCGTGATCGTCTGCTGCGCAGGGCTGGCCGGTCAGGTTCAGGCATTCGCGAAACAGTCGTGTGGCAGGGTCGAGGCTACGGCTGGCCGAGTAGAAACAACCGATACGCCCGAAACTCAGGGACTTGCCGAGATCGAAGGCCTTGAGTTTGCCGCCATGGGCCAGTTGCCGGGCGGTTTGTTGCGGGAGGAAGCCAATGGTTTGTTGGTCCTGCATCAACTCATAGTTGGTCAGGGCTGCAATCGATTCGATGACATTGACTGGCGGCCCCAGCTCCAGTGTTTCGAACAAGCGGTCGACAGTGCGGCGCAGCAGCCCACTGCGCGGCGGCAGAATCCACGGAAATGGATGCAGCTCAGCCAGGCTCACTGGCCGATTGGCGGCGTGCAGTGGATGTTCGGCACCAGCAACAACACACAGCCCCTCCTCGTACAGCACATCGACCTTCAGCCGCGGCTCGTACTCATGCCAGCGCCAGTCATCGGGAATCCGCCCGACAACGATATCCAGCTCGCCGGCCAGCAGGCTGGAGAACAATTGATCCATCTGCCCGACCCGAACGGTCACCAACACCCCGGGTGCACGCTCCTTGAGCAGGCGCAAGGTATGTGGCAACAACAAGGTCGATGACGAAGTCAGGGACCCGACCATGACCTGGCCGGTAGTACCGCTGTGAAAGGCGTTGACCTCATCGGTGAGGCTGCGCAGTTCACTGAGCATCGCATGGGCCCGACGCACCACCACACCCCCTAACTCGGTAGCGTGCACGCCGCGGTTGCCGCGTACCAACAGGGCCGAGCCGAGAAAGGCTTCCATTTCGTGAATGATCTTGGTAACGGCTGGCTGGGTCAGGTTCAGCGCCTGGGCGGCGCCTACCAACGAACCGCTGCGCAGCACCTGGTCGAAGACCACCAATTGATAGAGTTTGAGTTTACGGGCAACGGAAACGACGGTTGACTTCATGGGTAACACCTGGCGACTATCGAGTGTTAACCGTGTTTTAGCGGCACACCCTCGATATACGGGCGACTCCTTATTATTTTATTAACTCACACCGAAACTTCGCAGCGAAGAATGAGGAGTTATTCATTCCTTTAAAGCCAATATAGAGGGCATAAGAACGGGGGAAATTGATACAGATCATCTATTACGGGCAAGCAGGAGAGAGGCACAGACCCGAAAGACGCAGGCGTTATACAAACACAAACTATTCGCACTTATTTACAGTTATTACTTTCAATGTAAACACATCTCAACGCGAGATTAAAATCAAAATACGGAAATGCAATATAACCATTTGGAATACCTGCATTTTTATTATTCGTTTAACTTCTCAGGCGGTGCCTGGAAACAAAAAGCCCCGCACGCGGCGGGGCTTGTGCTTGAGCGACGTCAGAACGATTCAACAGGCTTTTGCGCAGCCGCGTGGGCTTTGTTCAACTCCAGCTTCGGGAAGGAGAAACGGATAACCAGCGTAGCGTCCGCCCCTTCCCCTGTCAGCAGCAACTCGGCAGAACGGGTGTTATCAGGAGACCCCAGAAGCATCATGGTCATACTGGCGTACTTTTTCACGGTGTCCGCCCCCTCAAGGAAGGTGTAACTGAAATCGCCCGCCGCAGTGCCCAACTCTGCGTAGCTGGTGAATTTGGTCAAGAATTCATCGCGACTACGGGTTTGCCTGGCGAGCTCGACCAAATCCAGTTGCGATTTGCCATCTGACATCATCGACAGGGTAAACGTATTGTTCAGTGCGGCCATTGCTGCGTCATAAAGCGCTTGTTCATAATCACTGACCAACGAAACCGTCGTCAACTTGTCCGCGGAAAAAACCAGGGCCATGGTGAACTTGTGGCCGATAAAATCCACATCATCCTTACACACGGCGACTGCCCCTACATCTTCTGAGCAATCGTAGTAGCCCTTGGCTTCAGAATAGGTGGACAGCGGCGAGTCATAGGCAATGTCCTTGAACAGTTTGTTCTCGGCCATTGCCGAGGGACTGCCTCCCATAAGCATTGCCAATGCAAATCCGATAGATCCCATTCTTTTTGACATTAGGTACTTCCTTGTAAGTGAGCAAAACAATTCAATAGTGGCGCACTGCTATAGCATACCTGCACCCGATGTTTCCACTGGAACACCCGATGCGTCTCTCCCCTGCGAGCCGACAGAACCGCCCGGATGCACAGCAGAATTGGTAGACTATCTCACCTTTGCTTTTTGATCGGATCAATGAACATTCATCATCCCTTCGCGCTGCTGGTTGCTGGTCTCTTTATAAGCGGATGCGCCTCACTTTCTGGTACCGACAAGACAGATGTGCACCCGCCGCTGATCGTCGCTCACCGGGGAGGGGCTGCCGATTATCCGGAGAACACCCTACTGGCCATCGACAATGCCCTGCTCAATAACGTGGATATGATCTGGCTCACTGTGCAGCTCAGCAGTGACAATGTACCGGTGCTGTACCGGCCAGCCGATCTCGATGCGAATACTCAGAGCTCAGGCCCAGTTTCCGGCAAGACCTTAGCGCAGCTACAAGCACTCAATGCCGGGTGGCAGTTCAAGCGTATAACGGCCGACGGCCAGGTTACCTTCCCTTATCGTACTCAGGCGGTGCCGCTGCCTTCGTTGGAGCAGGCACTTGCAGCGACCCCCCCTACCACACCAATAATCCTTGATATGAAGGCCTTACCCGCCGCTCCGCAAGCCCAGGCAGTTGCACGCGTGCTGGAGAAGAATCTGGCGTGGAACCGAGTACTGATCTACTCCACTGATGCAGACTACCAAAAATACTTCAGCCGCTACTCTCATGCCCGAATGTTTGAATCCAGGGATAAAACCCGCGAGCGTCTAGCAACTATGGCCCTGGCACACAGCTGTATCTCAGCGCCGCAAGCTGGCACTTGGGTCGCATTTGAGTACCAGCGTCAGGTTGAATTAGTTGAAACATTTACTCTGGGCGCAGGGCGCTCACCGGTGAATGCCAAATTGTGGACACCCCAAGCCATCGATTGCTTCCAATCCAAGGGCAAGACGAACATTTTGGCTATCGGAATCAATAGCGATGAGGATTACCGGATGGCCGCTTACTTGAAGATCGATGCGGTACTGGTAGATTCGCCGAAAAAAGGTCGCGAAATGAAGCAACGTATCGAACGGTCGTTGAACCGTGATTAATTTCACGCCGGATTATGCTGACGAAATCCAATAGACCCGAAGTATAGCCCTCTCCCCGGTTGCACTGGAGTATTGACAACAAGTGGCGTCACAGCCAAGCGCTGACTTTCGCTTTGGAAGCGGAAGGGCTGGTCTTCTTTCCAGGCCACGAGCCAATGAAGGGAGAAAATTGCCGAGGCACCACAAGGTGCCCCAAGCGCAGGGGTGACTTCCACCTGATCGAATGATCTCCTGCCTGGTGCCACCGCCCAATGGATAAGAAAGCACTTACCAAACCAGAAGCCAGGTCATGAGAACTGCCACAGCAGATTCAGAGGCCCTGAGCTTGTTCGAGCCGCTGGGACTGCACGACCTACGAGAGCAAGCCCGGGGTGCTGTGATTCGTTCGCTCTACGCGAAGATTGTGAGGTTGGAACGCTAATTAATGCTCACACGTCGGAATCTTTCTGGCAAAAGTATCCTGGTGACGAGATGAGAACAACTTATCCCCAACTCGTCAGACCACCGAAATGCCCATCCAAGAATCACACTAGCAATGACTACAATACAATTTACCACAATACCCGCAGAGACTGAGCCGTCCACCAATATATTGAGCCTAACACCAAGCGAATGAATAACCACACCATGCAATATATATACAGGAAACGATATACTTCCCAAAAACTGGCTGAATGGATGCTCCAAAAAACGCTGACCTCCCCTACTGCAAACTGCAGACCATACTATTACTGCAGCTAGCACAGTCACAAGAACTGGGTGGCCAGTTTGTGGAGTGAATGCAAGCGCAACAGCCGCAATCAAGAATGCATATCCTGAATACGGGATATGAGTATCAGCCACGCCGACACTATTACGCATCTCAGCGAGAATTATACCAGCGACAAACGCCGCATAGATTGGCTGGACAACCAGAAAAACCAGGGCAACAGCAAAATAACCATAGAACCGCCAACTGCGGCGAGATAGCAAAAACACCAACAGCAGCGTAAGGAACGATCCAACAAGCTCATAAGGCATCGTCCAAAGCTGCGGAATTGGCCTTCCCGCAACTGGCGGTTCGAACATGAACGCCCCAACGAATGCAAAATGGGTAACCACCGATAGATCGCCAGCGGCGATCATTCGGGCTGGCGTAATGACCAGCCCTGATATAACCGCAAGATAAACAACAGCACATCCCAAGGCTATAGGAACAACTAGGCGAAAGTATCGACCGACAGAAATCCGAGCTAGCACGCCTAAATCATTTCTCCGCAAATAACCGACCGATAATGCATATCCAGAAACAATGAAAAATGCAGAAACTGCCGAGTCCCCACGGAACGGCAACAGTCCACCAAGCCACTCGGATGACGTCGCTGTGAGCGGGAAGTTCTGCACAAAAACGTGGTAGATCACTACAAAGAGCGCCCCCCATCCTCGAATCCCGTCGAGCGTTGATATGCGCTTCGCCCCTGTCGTTATTCCCTGCATGTCGTTCAGTGCCTTAGTGAGTTCACCGCGATAATACTAGAAACCTTAGGTCACACGGGGGAGCGATGTCCGGCAGCATGGTCTCTCGGTGCTGGCGGCGAGCAAGACTGACAGCTGCACATCAGCAGTAGCCAACTGATCACGCAGACGGCTTTGCTTGGTCTGTTCATCGATCAATTCCTGATAGTGAGTTGTATTCTGCGTCTTTAGGCGGCGCTCCCGAGCCAGACGCCGATCCAGCGCTTTCACTACAGCACGGGCGTACAGCCTCAGGCGGTCTTCCAAGCCATTGAGACCGCCATTGATACGGCGGGTGATCGTTTCGAAGTCGCCCTGATCGGCCAAGGTGTTGAGCCCCCGAGTGATGGTGACCGTGCCGAGGGCCTTGCCACTGGCGCTCTGTCCTCCCTGACGTGGCATTACCAGCAACTTGCCGTCGCCGACCTTGGCGGTGCAGTCGTACTGCTTGGCCAGGCGCGTGATGAAGTTGAAGTCCGACTCGTTGAACTGATCGACACGCGGCACCTTGGTGGCCACCGGACACATTGGCTGCCAGCCGTTGCGGGCCGCAAGGTCGCGGACAATCTGCTGCAGCGGCACCTCCTCCCGACTGCCGCTGCGGGTGGTCTTGCCACTGCCGCGCATATCGCTGGCCTTGCCGCGAATCACCAACGAGTCGGTCGGCCCCGACAGCTCGACCTCATCGACCGTGTAACGACCCAAACGTGCCAGCGCCTGCCCTTCATAGCCCAGGTACACCTCGATATGCGCCCCACGACTGGGCAGCTCGTTTATCAGTGCGGTAATGCCCCTGCCATTAGCGACAAGGCGAAAAACAGGTTTCATATACCTGCGCTGCCTGCTTACGGGCGAACGTCCGGTTCTCTTGGTAAACTAGCTTCTTGTCGCGATTGATACGAGTCTGGACGGTGTAGCTGGCTATGCCATCGGCCTTTTTGCGTGCTCTGATCGTTGCCGTGTGGAATTGGTACACGTCGATTTTGGATTGCTACATTGCACCAACCGCTTGGTAAAAACGCCCAAACCCCCCCGAAAATCGGTACAAAACACGTTGGACGAAATGCCCCTAGAATCCGCTGCAACCCCAGTAAACCTGCGCCCTGAGCCGTCCCGCCGCTTCAGCGTTGCGCCTATGATGGATTGGACTGCATAAGCAGGTTTTCCGTGGCTTGCAGATCATATCGTGTGTAATAGCTGTGCAATCGCACGCACACCATCGCTACATCTCTTCTCCACCTCCCATCCGGCTGGACTGATGCTGACTGGACAGATCGATCACTCGACTCCACCAGTCCTGGCACTACCGACTGGCACTACCCATTCTTCTACGGGCCGAGCATGCCCATGAGCCTGGCCATCATCGTGATATGAGATAAGCTGAGTCCACCAAAATGCCGGAGGGCCAAGGACGTGTCAGAGAGAGAAATGGAAGAGAAGCAGCCGCTGATGGATGTCGCGACTCTGGATGACTTCGAGCATATCGATCCGTCCTCGATCTTGGCGCTCAGCAACTCCTTACACTTTCATACCCTGGAGCGTACTTTTTTGAAGGCTTCTCAGGAGGCGGAGGCACGCGGGGATGGGGCAGCAGTTAGGGCCTACAAAGTTCTGGCGGTAATTTGCAGCTATCACTTTAACCCTGATAGACCGGATACGTTCACACCCCAGCTTATAATGGATGGGCAGCGAACCCTGATCCCTAGTGATTTTGTAGGTGAGCAGCAAGATATTCTGGTGGATATAGTTGAAAAGGTTGACCACCCCTTACTACGAGCCAGAATTGCGGACAGCTGCTGGTATATGAACAGAAAACTGCACGAGGTGGCGATGCTGGCCGCTGAGTCCTATCTAGTGGCAGTACAAGACTTTTTCGACAAGAAACTCCTCCATGAATATGAGTCCGACTTCAAAGTACCAGCAAAAATCACCAACCTGATTGAGAGAGCATTTTCAATATACGCCTCAACAGGCAAGAAAAATGAGATACCGCAGATAGCCAAGGACACATTATCTCTAGCTCACGAAACAGCAAAAGAGAACAGCAATTTAATCGCATTTTACGAATTATCGCTTATCCTACAAAGCTATCGCCTGACTGACTGGAGTGTAATAGCAAGTGAAGCTGAGTCCTTAGCATTAGCGAACAGCGCTACTCAATATGCCGAAGCCGTAAAAAAAATCTGGGGACTTGCAGCCCAGGCTTATACCAAGCTTGGTGATAAAGAGTCCGCGAAGCGATGCAAAGTTTCTGCAGTTGATCAAACCTTGCGAATGAGAGACAGCGTTAGTCAGTCGTCAGCAAAAGCGTATTGGACTAAATTAGCAATCGGCGAATACCGCTCCATCAAAGGAATGGCTGAAGAAATTGTAAAGCTGAAAGCTGAGCTACAGATTCTCGAAGAAGAGTCCTTAGATGACCTAGCCGAATTCAGCATGCCACTTGATCTCTCAGACATAAGGAAGCTCACTCAGGAGAAGTTTGAGAACCTTGAAGTTCACGAAATGCTATTCCGACTCGCGCTAATAGATAAACCGCCCCAAAAGGTAGCG
Organism: Pseudomonas sp. GZD-222; assembly: GCF_049310525.1. Taxonomy (NCBI): domain Bacteria; kingdom Pseudomonadati; phylum Pseudomonadota; class Gammaproteobacteria; order Pseudomonadales; family Pseudomonadaceae; genus Pseudomonas; species Pseudomonas sp. GZD-222. The sequence goes on along the minus strand of NZ_JBMOWO010000015.1, from coordinate 51,775 downwards.
CTACATAAAAGCTGCCTATCCAGAAGAGACCGTTACTTCTTTTCTTCAATGGCAGGTAAAACTTTCGCTGATTCGCAAGGAAAGATCATTGCCAACTCTCCGTCAGCACCGTTGGGAGCTCCTCCACCGGAGACCTGGTTCGATCATGAAAGCTTGGTAGATGTCAGCTTTAACTGTCATGTTGCCTCAGAAGGAAACATCAGGGCAGCATGCCAGGCCATGTGTCGCCATCAGCAAATAGACGAACGACATTTGATACCTGTAGTTTCACAAAGTGCTTTTGTCCCATATGGCCACGAGCTCGTATTTGCACTAGGGTTTGCTCGCCTGATTCAAGGGGATATGGTTTCAGCTGCCCACTTACTTATTCCACAACTTGAGAACTCATTGCGTTTCATTTTAGCGAATGACGGATCAAACACAGCAAAACTCAACATTGATCTGACACAGGAAGATCAATCTCTCAGCCAGCTATATTCCAACCAAAGAAAAGCTTTGGAGGCCAGGCTGGGCGTCGACATCACTTACATGCTCCACCTTCTTTTCAACCTAAAAGGCGGCCCCATGCTCAGGCATGAAATGGCACATGGCAAACTGTCTGCAAGCGATTGCTACAACCCTTCATGTGTCTATGCATGCTGGTTGATGTATCACATCACTTGCCTACCACTGCTGAGTCGTTGGAGTTCGCATGTCGCCCCGGCAATCCTAGAACTCGCACATTGACAATGTATGAGCGATTTCGCAATACCCACTTGCGAATTCGCTCTCCCCTATAGTAAATCCGCATTGAGCCTTTGCGAGAACCGCAATTACCCTATGTAGATTCGCACTCCCCAAGAGCGAAACCGCACTCTCCTATAGTGATTTCGCATTCACACCTTGCGAAAGTTTGGTTATACATTCAAATCTCTTAAATTTAATGTTGAAACACCAAAAGCTCCACAAGCACAATAAGCTTAGAGCTTGTTTATAGCCAGTTGTGTCTATGTCAGACAAGTAAGGCTAGATACTCACATCCCTTCGGGTGTTGCGTTAAGAGGCTCGATAACTAGAATAATAAAGGTGGGTCAAAATGAAAACTATTGAGAAGCAAAACAAAGAATCCCGCATCACCCTGCGACTAAACAAGGCTGAACTAGATACCCTGAATGCCAAGGTCGCTGAGGCAGGCTACAAGTCCGCAGGCGCGTTTATCAGAGACTTCGTAGCTAACGGTCAGGTGAAGCCCAAAGTCGGCCAGGAAGTTGTTCAGGTCGCTCGTGAGCTCATGAACCTGGCATCAATGATCAACGCTGACCGTCCTGGTTCCGAACTGCTGGAAAAGGTTAAGTACATCGCCCAAGTGAATCTTGGAGGTGTGAAATGATCGGTAAAATCTTCCCGAAGTCAGCAGGCTCTTTCAAGAATCGCATTCGCTACATCTTTGGCTGCACAAAGCACGACCACGAGATCTCCGGCATCCGAACCCTCAGCTTCAACACGATGAGCAAAGATCCGCTTCCAGGCGTTCTCCAGGGCAATGAGTCAGACCTGTCGGAGATGATCAGGGAATTCGATCAAGTAGAGACACTCCGTCGCTTCTCTCTCGACTCCGACAAGGCTATCAAGCCAGTCTTCCACGCGATGCTAAGCCTGCTCCCTGGAGAGTCCCTAACGTCGTCCCAGTGGCGCACAGCAGTGGACAAGTACATGACTGATCTAGGCTTCGACGAGACGAACCAGTACGTCGCTGTAATGCATCAAGACAAAGACCATCAGCACGTCCACATCGTCGCCAACAGGATTCGCCTCAATGACGAGTTATCCATGGTCAAAGACAGCAATGAGCGAAGCATCAGCCTGGACTCAGTGTCGGGCATAGAAGATCGCTTCGGCCTCACCAAGGCACCACGACCTAAAGACACCTGGGGCGTCTCGATCACCCACGCGGAACTCCAAGCCTCGATACGCGACGGTGACCTGCCACTCAAGCACAAGATGATTGCGAAGATCGCCGGGGCAATAGAAGCCACGAACGACCGGAATGGAGACATGTTCGACTTCGTCCGTGCGCTACGGAAGCAAAAGGTCTACATCAACCTGACACTCAATGACGAAGGCCAGCCGAAAGGCATCAGTTTTGAGTTTGATGGCAAACATATAAGTGGCAGACAACTCAAACGCTCCAGGCTTACCTGGCACAAGCTAACCACCCAAGAGGGAATACACTATGATCCAGAAACCATTCGTGAACTTCAGGTTGAAATTGCAAGAAGAGATAGTGAAGAACAAGAAAGAGCTCGAATCTATTACTATGAATTCGTTGCAACCTCAAGAAAGAGAAGAAGCCCAATCTACGTCAAGTTCACAGCCAGGGACTATGAAGTCCAGAAAATGATTCAGGAGATTCTTGAGCTCCTCGACGCTATTTTTGATGCATTATTTAAGCCCAGGGAATGCAGACTGAAACGTAGCTACATTGAATACATCCCAGGTCGCGCCATTCAAATTCCGGAACACGAAAATTCTCTGTCGGCTTAGTTTCAGGCTGGACAGTAGATCAGTAAACAGTCGAGCTCCCACGCTGTGGAAGCTCTGACCTTTGGCATCAGCTTTTGGCTCTCAATGACTGACTTATTTCATAATAGCCTTCAACGTGGCTTCCTATCTCATCGTAAATTAATCGTTGAATTTCAGCTTTGGCAGCGTTGTATTGCTTGGCAGACTCTTCCTTGGCCACCACGGACGCTTCAAAAGCTTCTTTGTTCTTCAGAATGACACCCATCTGCTCCCTCGCCGCTCGATATGCTTCAGCCATGCCAACGATCTTATGGAGCTGCCCAGGAATAGGTCTTAGCTTGGTGTAGGTAGAATATTTTTTATTTTCTTCTTCTGAGTTATATCTTGACTCATACTTGGTGAAATACTCATAAAGATCAATTTGTTCCTGTATAAGTCCAGCCAGGCTCTTGGTTATGAACTCTTCCATTCTGTACTGCGCACTATCCACATCCTCCATCGCCATGAGTTCAGACAGCTTCTCTGTTATTCTTACTACTGGCTGCTTGAATATAAAGCTAGTTCGAAATGGGACATTTATGGGCGGAGCCTTCTCCTCAAGTAAATCTGTGAAATCCAGCGCGCTGTAGTCTAGCTTGATGGCAGACTCTCCGAATTTTTTATATTCTTCTTCTAGCTTGGATACCTTGCTGTTAAAGCTAGCAGATATGGGCGACATTTTTTTGGCTGCTGCTCTTACTTGTTCAGCATCGAGTTGAGCCGCAAGATATGCAAGGGCATCAGATTCTTTTGCCTCGGTAGCGGAAACAGAAGCTCGCATGATTGCATCATAAACTTTATTTAGCCCATGCAAAGCAATATCTGCCGCTACGTACATTGAAATTCCAGACCAATTCGACACACTTTACTCCGGCGAAATTATTCGTATTTTTCCGAATTTTACCAGCGCAACCATTTGCTGGCAAACCTGGCAAGCGGTACAATCAGGTGTATATGTAAATGGAGGTTGCATGGCTCGTTGCGCATTGATTTACGAAGCATATGTTTTGCACAATGGTAATGAGATTGATGTTGCCGGGCTTACATATGGGGTTATTGATGGGGAGGAGTTTGACGGCGAGTTGAATCAAACTTTCCATTTGCGAAAAGCGTGGATAGATGACATGGGCATTGGAGTCAAAGACATACAGGGGCATGAATACTTGATACTCAGTCTCGACGATAAGCCTGGTGAGCTGTTTGATTCGATGCATGCCTTGCTTGCTCTGAGCTTCCTGCATGAGAAACCTATCGATGTCTGATCAATGGACTTTTCATGATGCAGTCTTTGCGCGCTGGAACGGCGGCATCACGGTGTTTGGCTTTGCTTACAAAACTGCTGACGGCATAGAAAGTGGCACCGGGCACCACACCAGGGTTGCCAAGTCGTGGCTGGAGGGAACCACCCTGCATTTCCAGGGTACTGATGATCGAACGTATCGAGTGATCTCCTGGGAAAGGGCTGAGTTCTCAGACGCTGCTGACGCTTACGATGACGTTGTGAAAATGGCCGGGGGTGATGCATGAGAATTAACTGGATAGTGCCCGTACGAGCGCTGTGGGGCTTGGTGCGCTGGCTCATACACCAGATCAATGTGTGGGGTGGAATACTGATTTCGATCCCGCTGATCCCTGTTATCTGGTTTTTCGTAATGATGATGAAGGGAGCACGCCGCGTGGGCAGGATGATCAAGCGAGCTTTCAGTCCTTCTGACCACGTACTCAGTGAAGTCGTAGCAGACGAAGCAGGTTGGATCTACGGCCAGGTCGATGGTGATACCACAGCTTTCGGGCTGTTCGCAGAGCTCCACGTCGAAGCACGGCTCGTGAAAGAAGGAATGGTTCTGCGCGACCGCACCGGCAAAACCTTCCTTGTGACTTCTTTTGAAAAAGGCCAGAAGCCAGCACCCTTAGCCGCTCTGCTCGCTGAGTCGTTTTTACGAGAGTAAATGCCTCAGCTGCTCTCTCGATAGACGCATGATCTCAGGCACTGTGTAGATCTTCCTGGCCACCAGTGTCTTTGCCATGTCGTAAGCATCAAGATCTCCGCCAACACTCCCCACCGCGCTCATCAGGCCCAACTGGTCATACTCCGATAGCTGAGCCTCTCCTCGGGCCTTTTCGGCCTCCGCTTTAGCCTGCTTCGCACGAACTTGGGCCTCTAATTCGCCAGCTCTAACTTCGGCCCTACTTATAAGTGCGCGTAAGCCGGCTTCGCCGAATACTTCGATTACATCCAGCGCAATATCAATAACTTCCTGAAGTTCCTGGGCATCATCGTGCGCATATTCAAGACCGCACCCACAATCCTCTCTATACAAGTCACCACTTTTAATAAGTGCTCCAGCAATTGCCTGGTGATTAATCGAAACTTTGATACCCATTATTATTTTCCTTTTTCTGGCTGGGATTTATAAACATCATATTGAATTGGACTCGCTCACTCAATAAATAAATGCAATCTATCCGAAGGTAGTTTGATGTCAAATAGCCCGCCCATGCTATTGCACTGCCTGGAACCCCTTATATAATGGGCTCATAGAAGGATTTTCGAGGTTTCCAATGAGCAAAAAGTTGTCGGCATTACTTGTCGCAATCGCATTTCTATTGTCTAGCGTAACTGCAATTTCAGTTGCCTTGGCTATGTATGCACTGATTGAAGATAAGAACCTTGCGCTTCTTTTCGCGTCTGCAGCCGTGCTATTAGATATCTTCAAATATCTGGCGTGGCCTGTTGCTATTCGTCTTTTGCGGGGTGTAAGTGCGGCTTTGACTATTGCATGCGCGCTGATGTTGTCAGGTGTGAGCGGCTGGGCAACTTATGATCGACTAATGACTTCGATCAGTGTCAGTAAGGCTACGCATGAAGTGATGACAACTGAGCGTGTTGCCGCACTTACAGCCATGGCTCAGAAAGACTCAGCATTGATCTCTCAGCTTGATAAAGAGATCTCCGATGCCGGGGCGCAGGCTAATGACTTGCGTAGTCGCGGGATGGTTTCTAAAGCGCTAGAACTCGAAGAGTCAGTAGGTTCTCGTGCAGCAAATCAGCGCGCTCAGGCAATTGGACGCATCAACGCCGGGTCTTTGGAGATCGCGCACATCAAATCAGGTGTTGCTAAAGCGTCAAGCCTACCGCCGCTGCTCGCTCAGTTTCTGTGCCTCGGTTTTGCGCTGTCCCTGGAGATCGTTCCTGCCTTGATTCTGTCTGGTGTTCGTAGCTCTAGACGCTCTAGCATGCATGTTGTAGCCTCATGCGCCATTGAAACGCCATCACCGGAAATTGAGGTGGCTGGCATGCCAGAGGGGGTGACGGAAACGCCAGAAACGCCGAAAACTGGAGAAACGCTGCTCGACTCGAACGCGGAAATCCTGAAAACCCTGGTTGTTCACGCAAAAACCCTGGAACCCGGCACGCCGGTGAAGCTCAAGGAATTCGCGAAAAACTCAAGGATCGGGAACCTCCGGGCTGGTCAGATTTTCAGGAACGCAGAGAGTTTGGGAGTTATTAGAAAAACCACAATTGGGTATGTAACTGCGTAGTAAAAACGCTTTTCATGATAGTTGCCTACCCGTAGCATTGATGCAAACTTATAGAGCAATGGAGTTGTATGCGTATCTATCGAGTGGTGTGGGCAATATTTATGTTTAGCGTCGTCGCGCCAGGTTTTCTACTCGCGTCTGCGACAGAGCTTCAAACTTTCAGCGAGACAGTAATTTCTGCGCGAGATTTTCTGCACAGCTATCATGCTCCAAACATAGTTATGGACTTGCTGGGGTATCCGATTGCGGTAATGGCCACGATATTGCCTGGATCTAGCACATTACTGCCCTTCATCGGTGAGATGATCTGGGAAAATGTTGGAGTAATCTTCCTTGGCGTTGCACTCCTTAATGTTGAGCCCCCGTTTTATAAGCCCGAAGCCGAGGAGTTAGAACATGCTGCGGCGTAAAACTTTCGCTAAGTTTTTTGCTTTTATGTGTATGTTCTGGTTTTTTGGAGAAATCTTCCTGGGTTACAACAGAACGCTGATGGCCGACACATTTACAGGGAATGTTTACCTGTACACGCAAAACAATGGATCGAGACAGCTAACCCCTATTAACGCCAAGATTAAAGTAGATGTGATAGACCGAGGCTATATCAACGACAGAGTAAGTGATATCTCCAGCTCCGGCCTGCGAATAAAGTTCACCGGTGACACAACTGTGCTGAAACAGTACGGCATTGATCCCGGATTGATGAAGGAAGACTCTCAGGGCGGGATGTGCGAAATCAAAAAATCCAACTCACGCACTCAAGAACCTCTATTCCTTGCAGGCATGAAAACTGAGTATGGGGCGTGGAAGTCATATTATGCGTCTGCACATCATCTGACGTTCCTAAAAACCTTAGAGGATGATGTTGACTGCAAGTCCATCCACCTGGGCATTTTAAACTCAAGTAGTATTCAAATCGTTTTCGACAAACTTAACGGGCAAGGGATGTTCTTTGCAGATTTGAAACGCGACAGCCACATACCTCTCCTCCAGCGCCTTGTGATGTCGCTTCGATCCAACAATGATGGTGAACAAGCAAGGTTTCTGGTCAAAAACTAGCTTTACCTGGTCACGCTTACCCTGGTGACCACTGAATCTGCAAACCCTGGCTTTTGAGCACTGATCTCGAAAGTCAGGCTGCTGTAGTAAGCCCCACCATTAAGCACAGCTTCATCAGCAAACGCCCATGACTCCCCAGTGATCCCGCTGACAGTTTTGACGACCGTACTTCCAGACTTCACAACCACCTGATAGCTAGATTCGCTCAACTCGCTTTCGTCATCTCCGTTGAAGACAACAGTTGGCACGGCTCCATCACGCTTCCGCCAAGTCAAAGTAGCAACACCGGAAATCTGCCCACCCTCGACACCATTGACCCTAACTCGACCAGGCGTCCACGGAGCTACGTTCGCTCCGGCAACGCTGTACGAATGCACGACAGCATCATCGACATCGAGCACTCCAGTCTGCGTCCGTGGCAGCATTCTGAGAGACACCGACTCACTCTTCGCATACTGCCAATCGGTAACCCCGAAACCCTCGGAAACAGCCCAAACACGAGCCCCCGCAGGGTGCGCCAGAGGCTTTGTATTAAACAGCCCACGGTTAACCAGGCCAAGTGTCACAGTAGTAGAGTTACTCGGCACAGCGGTCTGATACGAGATCCACTCTTTTCCCAGGGCACTGACGATCAGCATCAAGCCAAGCCCCTGACGAACCTCGTCAGCGGTGATCGACGAAAGCTCAGCAGATGGCCCAGAAAGCACCAGATTCACATCAGTCCACCCAGTCCCCATGGCCTTCATAGTCGAGAACAGCGGCGTAAACGGCATCGCCCCGGCATCAACGTAGCCACTGTCAACACGGCCCTTTACTTGAAGCTGGTAGTCCAGCGCAACGCCAGGATTCTCTGCAACAACAAGCACGCTTGCGGTGGTTTGGTTTGTCGTCAAAACGGTCGGAGCATCAATGATGTCGTAGCGCGTGATGTCTGTTGCGTCGAATGTGGGTTTGCTCCAGGTACGTTCGGAGCCGTCTGCGTACAGGCTCATAAACACGCCAAACACGTCCTGTACCAGTGTCAGCCGCACGGAGCCATCTTGAGGAGCACCAAGGTCGACGCCTGTCACGCGCATCACGAGGTTGTCGACGCCTTCAGCGGGCCAAGACAGCCGCACTACATCACCGACCTCGGTGTGCGCTGGGCCACGGTTGCACTCAGCGGTGCAAGTAGCCAGGGGAACCGATGCGCTGGCCATCTCTCGCATCACGATCTTCGCTGCGGTCTCTCGCGTGCTCACCATTGGCATCTGGACAACCTGTCCATCGGAGTCGCCCTTATGGATGCGCACGGCATTATTCTGAGCGATCACTGTACGCTCAGTGAAGTCGTCCTCGATGCTTGTGTACTTGAGTTTTACCTCGGTGATCGCGGTGTCTAGAGAGCCGCGTGTGAACCCGGAGAGATTCTTGATGTTCGACTGATCGAGCAGTGGCAGCTCGTCGACGATGTAGTCGTTCCTGATCAACCTGAGCTTCAGAGCTCCTGTCGCTGGATCTGTCTGCAATGAACCCTGGATCACACGTTTGACGTCATTGATCACGTCACCTGCAGTAGTCGATGAGTCAATGACTGCTGAGATGCCCAGGCCCTCGTCAAACAGAGTTTTAGCGGCTGACGTGAACGAGTCCAGATCGATTGACGAATGGCCGAGGTCAGCGCCGTAGAGTCCGTGCGTGATCATCTCGTACATGAAGAATGCTGGGTTTGCGTCGAGTCCGATTTGCTCGTAATCCTTGAATCTTTCGTCCGGAGATTTTGGGAATCGAGAAACAACAAAGCTCGTGGCTTGTGGGCTCGATGAATTCCCGATGTACATGCCTTCGAGGACGCAATAAGAAACGCCACGGATCGCAGACACGAGGTCGCTCCCAACCTTACCGACCAGGTATTCATTCGCCGTCTGCGTCAAAGCGCCTGGGTAAAATCGCAGGGTGCCGGACACGCCACCTGAGCCGTTTGTGTCGCCCCCGAACAAAGCAGGTTTGTCGATCTGGATTGGGCCACCCGTGCTCAACCCTGACCACGCGATGTCGTCACCAAATTTGATCTCGCGCAGGAGGACGTCTGGGCCGTGGCATACGCCTAGCTGCACTCCCATAAAGTATTTATAACCAGTTACGACTTTCTTGGAGCTGAACATCCCCTTTGTCACGGTTTTGATGGCTGCATTGCGTAAGTCGCCATACCACAATACGTTCGGCCCTGAGATCCTTCGAGTACCCGCCAGAACCTGAATTGGACGCTCTGCGGCAGACGGGAAACTGAAGTCCTCAAGACCTGCTGCTGTCGGCTTTTCGGTTTTAGGCTGCATCCTTGCGACCATGATCATCGATAAGACGAACATCGCCATCATGAAATAAACCATGCTTACCTTCTTATTATTCTTATGGGTAATTTATTAGTAAACTTGAAACGGGTTATCAGTCGGGATCGTCAAAAAACCTAGGAAGTTATCGAAGTTACCAAACGAATGACACGAAGCCGCAGAGTGATCGCACCCCTTTGCCACTTGAATAGCATCACCAACCTTGAGCCCATCAATCGGAGACATCAGCTTAAATGCATCACCAGAACAGGATGTAATCATGCGGAAGTCACTTCCGTTTTTTGATAACAAACCTGTGAGGTAGTAATCGTCCGGATTCTTCTTGCTGGCAACCTCGACGGTGAAGCCGTTGTCTTTGATCGCCGTTACCCTGGTGTCTTCTTGCCAATCCTGAATCTGCAGGCCGCACCTGGTGTCGTAGAGGTGATGGTTGCACTGGCTTTGGTAGCCGCAGCGAAGCACTTGGCGGGTCAGAGATCTGGAGACAGGGTTGCATGCGAGGCTGGCGATGCTGTTGTTCCAGGTGACGCTGGTGACTTCCCCGGCGAAGATGTTGATCGACTCGCCTGGGAGGTCGCGTTGGGTTTGGAAGACCTTGAGCGTGACGTGGTTGGAAGGTAGGTGATTGCGGAAAAGCAGAGGGACTGGGGAGTCGCCCGGCATGTCGAGAGTGAGCTGGTTTTTGTAGTCCTCAGCTGTGCGCTGGACTTTGCCACGCTTCAGGCTCAGAGGCTTGTAGACCAGGCCGTCTGTGTGCAGATGCTGCCTGCTGCCGGAGGTGTAAGCGTACTTCTCCGTCCCATGCTCAAAGAGGAAGAGTTCGATAGGTCTAGATAGTGAGAGCGCTTTATGTATCGATTGCAGCGTCAGCATAGAGTAGTTGTCTTATGTTTTTAGTTATAGTCGACACTTCGCTGGTGTCGAAGATGTAGCGAAACTCGTCAGAGTCAAATCTTGCAAGATACAGCGGTACGATTGTTTCGATGTCGGTTTGCTTCAGGGCGGCAGTGGTTTCTTTTACTGTGATTGTTTCTGTGCCGTCAGGGTTGCCAGTGGCATTCAGGATTGTTCTGTAAATAGTAGTTCCATTGTACAGCTTAATTGCGACTATTGGGGCGAGCGACCTGCTATTGGTGAAGTTACTGTATCCACTGCTTTTAATCTTAACTTTGTAAGTTGGGCCATAAAGGTCTTCGCTGAGCTCGAAAGCTTGGCCTGGGCCCTCAATGTAAAACTCACCCTGCGCGCCGGTCATGAGTTCTGCGAAGTCCTCGAATCGCTGACGCTCCTGCTCGGAGAAAAAGATGAAGGTTTGTCCAAGGATCTTCACAGTGCCCCTGGCGCGGTCGTAGATGCTGCGTGCTCCGATAAGAGGATCGAGGATCTCGCGGCGTCGGTTGTACTGAGTTGTGACGTCTTTAGAACGGTCTGGGCGGAACGGAAATACTGGCCGGGAATTCAGGCGCTCGAAGTCATCGACCGGGACTGGTTTGCGGATCTGCGTTTCGTCAAGGTCGTACGTGATCGAGTGCTGGTCGAAGCCGCGCAGGATAGAGGTGGAATTCGACTCATCGGCTGGGTACGCGATTCGGGCTGGGAGAACTACCGCGTTGGTGGAAAAGGTTTTCTTAGCCAAGTGTTTTAAGGTCACCACTGTCCCGGCCACGGACTCTATGCTTACCACCTCACACTCATCACCCTCGGAAATCAGGAGCGTGTCGGAAGTTCTCACGTGCGCGTTGATCGCCTCCAAAATAACGGATGTGTCCCCAGGCTGCACTGCGCGTGACAGCTGACATTGCAGCGGCCACAGCGGGACAATCATGCTGCCGGTCGACGTGGATAACTTGTTATCAAACCGATACTGCTGTTCGTCGGTCATGCTGTACATGTAGCTCAGCGAGTAGCGTGGTATGTCTCGAAGAGCGATGCGTTGCTCGGTGCCGTCGAATGCTTCGATCACCTCAGTAAGGTACTGAATGCTCATTTCCGGCTGCGTCGACCAGTCAATCCGTTCCGGCATTACCAAGGCCATCGAAGCTGTCAGATTGAAGCGGTACGCAGACCCAGTGCCAAAGTCGAAACTAGCTGTGTAGTCGACCTCACCCCCCGCTTGGCTCAGGGAAACCTTGTAATCAAACGACTCGAATGATGCTAGCGAACCCGAGGTGACACCGTGGAGCTCGATGCCAAACGCGCCTGTCTGCGTTAGTCCGGTCAGCTGCTTTGGTGATATGAATGAGTGCCAGAGCTCGAACGAAAATTCTGCACCTGGCACAACGACCCCGGCGTCAATCTCCGCTGGGGTTAGGAATACATTGTCGAAGAAATAAGTGCCGAAACTGCGGGCAATTTGATTCATGGCTTAGCGTCCATCAATACGGCAATGCCGAGGTTGAAGTGTGGGTAGCCCCGATCAGCCGGGAAGGCCTTGGTGTACTGCGGAAACACCAGGAACCGATGAGCCCCGAGCTCGTACACGGCACCCGGCTCGAAGGCATCCATCGGCACCAGGAAAATTTCCGGCAGCTCGGCAAATGGAGCAAACCCACCAGAGAACTCAGTAAAGAGAGTGATCGGAACCAGTCCATCCAGCCCACCGACCAACTCTTTTGCTCGTGAGACAGTCCCGACATTTCCGTACTCAGTCCCATTTTGATGGAAGTGCGGAACACCAATCAGCGTACCCTGGCTGATTGGTCGAAGAGGCCCCCACGTCCTGCCACCAACATCCCAACCCGTCCATTCTGAGTGAGCCAGACGAACACCAAACGTTGCGTATGCGTTCGCAAACAGCGGCTGCTTTTGCTTACTCAGATAACTCTCAGTGGACGTCACGAACTGGCCGCCGCTACCAACCGAAAGCACAGGCAGCACACCGAACGACAGACACGAATACAGGCCACCAGCACGCTCAGTGACGAACATCACCAGGTCACCCGAGATAAAGAAGTGGCACACCCCAGCGCCTTCCCCTGACTCGACATAGCACTTAGGTGACGACTGAAAGCCAACTTGATTCACGAAGCCCGCGCTGTCGCTGTATCCACTAGCTGCCGAGACGATCACTCCGTGTTGACCAATTGAGCTGGCAGCGTAGTAATCGACGTAGGGGCTCGACTCTCCGAAGCTGCGCAAGCAGAAGAAAGCCCCGCCTTTCGAGATCATCAACTGGATGCCGATACGCGGATCACTAAAGCCGCCATAACGATTCACAGTCCAACCTTCAATTTCAAGCCGCTGCTTGATCACTGCAACCAGGTCATCAGCAGACGTATACCTCGACGAGTAATGCTTCACGACAACCTCAGCCCGTATGTCTCAGACCCTTTCGACACGTTCGGCACGACAAGGTAGTCGGCCCCATCGACCTTGATGACCGACTCAGCAGCACGCCCCTGTGGGATCGCAACGACGCCATCTAGATAACCCAGCCACACCCCATCATCCGCATTCAGGGTATCTGTATCAGACGACCGCCCAGAGCTCACTAGCAAGGCTGGATACACCACCGCGCCGCCGTCGATTTTCGACCTCAATCTGTGGAATTTCCCATCAAACGGATGAATGAAAGAGTACGAATATGAGTATGGAAATTCGTTAGTAAATGAAGAAGATCCGCCAGAGTTGCCCCCAACGATCTGCCAGCCACCATCAGGCAAAGAGACCTTTGGGCAGTATTGGTTGCCACCCGACATAAAGGGGTACGCCGATTCTTTCGACCCACCGAGCTCGCCCGAGCCACCAATGAAGCAGGGAAACGGGTACACGCGATTTGAACCGAACGGCAGGATCAGCCCCGCGTAAAACGAGTAGTAAGCCGACCCAGCTTTGATGACTCCGCAGAACCGACGCGAATTCACCAACGTCCACACCTTCATCGGCCCAGCGGGCAGCACAAAGCTCGGCAGAAACGGCGAGTACGCATAGCTAAACCCACCAGCCTGTGAAGCGACAGGTTGCCCAGGGTCGAAAACAGGGAATGCCTGAACCTCGACAATCCCAGCACCGATCACAAACGCGACAAACCCCTGATTACCTGGCAGTCCGAACACTTTCTCAGAAGAGGTGTCACGGACTACCGACCAGCCGTTTGACGGCAAAATATCAGCACATAAAGATGAGAGCCAGGCAGCACCACCGGCATAGTTGGATATAGCTACTGTCATTGTTTATATTCTTATTAGTCAGTAGCTATATATTATCACAAGTTTTTCAGCTCAGATCTGTTAGCCCTCATGAAGTTCATGAACACACGCTCACCTTCCGGGCCTTCAAGAGCACTTGCAATAGACGGGGCGTCAATCATGTTATTTATGGTAACCCTTGGTTGTTGATATGACTGCCCGCCATCACTATTTCTACCACCTTTGTCATAATTATCCCTGTGGCGCGGACTGTTCTCAGTTAATACTTCCTCACCTTTCTTTCCGATAATCAGGGCTTCGTCTTTGGTCAAGCCTAGATTTGGCATTTGACCGATAATGCCTCCAGTATGGAACTTTGGTAGCCCACCAGAGCCTCCAGAGCCGCCGAGATTTCCGAGCATTCCCATCAATGTGCCTGCACCCGCGCTGGCACCACCGGTATAGGCCGAAAGCATCGACTGGATCGCAAGCTGAATCAGCAGCTTCGCAATGATCTTCGATACCTCAGTCAGGACGCCCTGGGCAAAGTCAGAAAACGCTTCTTTCGCTGATTTCGTGCCGGAGATAAAGTCAGTAAACAGCCCCTCCAGGCCACCTTGCAGGCTGCTCGACACGTTGTCAGTCAGGGTTTGCAGGTCGAACACTTCGGCCCGAGCGTCCTGAGCCGATTTTTTCACTTTGTCGAGATCTGCCGGGTTGCCAGTGACCTCTGCAGCCTTTGTCCCACGCTCTTCGAGCTTGTTGGCTTGGTCAAGGTAGTCCAAGGGCGAGATCTGATGCTTCTCAAGCTTTGACTTCAAAGCCGCGAACTGGCGCTCGATCTCCTGCATTTCAGCCTGTGCTTTCTTGGCGGAGATGAGCTTCTGGATTGCTGTCGAGTCTTCGCCAAGTGACTCGAGATTTTTGATGGTGTCTTTGAAATCCGACTCGATCTTCTTGATGTCTGCTGAGAACTGATCGCCGCCGATGGCAAGCAGCTCGATCTGTGCATCAGCTTTGATCTGGGCCAGTTGCTGCCTGATCTGACCAATCTCTGCGGCCCTGTCGGCCTTGAGCAATGCGGACTGGTTGACGAGCTCAGCGCCGATTGTTGCTTGATCAGCGCGCTTGCTGGTGATATCAGCTTCGAGTTGATTGATCGTTGCCAGGATGCCTGGGCGGTCATTGAGGTTCTGGGTTGCGGCAAGGAGCTTCTGCTGACCGGAGAGGCTCCCCTGGAGGGCCTTAATGTCGACTTCCAGAGAGCGCTTTTTCTGCTCGCTTAGCTTCTTCGCGGCTTCTATCTCGATTCGGAATTTTTCATCAGCGATCTGGACTGCCGACAGGTTTTCGAGACGCGCTCGCTCCTGCAGGCCGGACAGTTCAACCTGTTTTTTCGTGTCGATCTTCGAGATGGTGATGTCGATCTCTTTTTTGGCGAGATCGGCCTGAAGCTGAGCTTGGGTGGCTGCGATTTGGGCTGAGGCAGCTGCGTTTTTGGTCTGAAGTTTTACGATTTTGTCTTGGTCGGACTTATCCTTTCGTCTCGCTAACTCAGCATTTGTTTTGTCTTCATTTTCAAGAACCTTGGCCTTGATCTTTGCCATGGTTTCTTCGGTTTGTTTCTGATAATCGCCGTCATTCCAGACCTTGAAGTTTTCTAGGCCAGACTTGTGGGCCTCGTCTTTCAGTACCTGGAGTTGCTTGATCGTCTCTCCAATGCTTTTGTTTTCGGTCGCCACTTGAATGGGCTTGCTTGACGATTCCTGAAGTCCGCTCAGAACACCTTGGAACTTAGATATTTGACCGGCAGCAGCGTCCAGGTTGAATGTATTGGCGAACTGCTTCATCGGCTCGATGAAAGTGGAGTTCAGGAATTCCAGATTCTTTGCAAATGCCGCTCTGAAGATGTTTACGAGGCCGTTGGCACTTTTCGTGTAGATCGAGTCGAGAAACTGGAATTGCTTCAAGTTAAACTCGGCAAAGGAAAGAACTACTTCCTTCATTGCACTGTAGGCAACCACGAACGCGTTCTTCACCTGGGTGGTAAAATTTAGGCTGGCTACAACGCCCGAAAATACATCAAGGAAGGTCTGCCCAATGTCCTTGACAGGTGTTTGGGTATCTTTTGAGATTCCGACTATGGCTTCAGTCACCATCTCTGTCAGGGCGGTCAACTCAGGAGCGATGTCGGCAACTATTTTGTTAAATGCAGTGCTACCAACTTTTTCAAGCTGAGCGAATGATTTTCCCAGTTGTGAAACAGTCAGGGTGTCTACATCCGACAGGGTAAGATTTAGTCGTTCAGCCTCGGCGCGAAGCCTTTTGAACTCAGCTCCACCGTTGCGCAGAACTGGAAGCAGGTTCCGCAGGGAGTCAGACCCGATTTGATCAAGAAATGTGAACGCTGAGTTATCAGACATTCCTTTAATCGTCTCTGAAATTTTATCTAGCTGCTCTAGGGGATTGAGCTTGTTAAATTTCTCGGCAGAGATGTTCAGGACTTCAAAGAAGTCGACTGCGCCGCCAGAGCCAATAGAACTGAACTCCTCAACCTTGATCCTGACTTCGTCCAAAGCATCCAGAAACTGGTCAGGCTTGACGTTTGCCCCGTTAAATGCCGCGTACTGAGCAGCAGTTAGATCTTGCATCGTTACGCCCAGGCGCTTCGCAGCAAAGTCCAACTCAGTCATTTGCTCAATAGCATCATGAAACTTGAATGCCAGACCCACGCTAGCAGCCAGTGCAGTAATTTTACTGAAGGAACTCGTGAGTATGTTAGATGCTTCATCCTTGGCTTTAAGGACTAAATTAATTACTGCATTGCTAGCCATGCTTATTGCTCTCCGGCAATTTTCATCATCAGGTCGTTAAACGGTTTAGAATCCCCTGAAACGCAAGATATTCGGCTCAAGTGATTGCCATACATCTCCCCAAATAGCTGCTCGCGGCTAAGTTCTTTTTGAACTACAGCAATCCTGAACAGCTTTCGGATGGAGTATTTGTACGGGTTTAGGTGTGGGGTGTTATGTCCCCTTGATATTAAGAATTCACAGTTTGAGACAAGAACGTCGACAAATTTATCTAACGCTCCACCGTCCTCAGCGCTGTCTTTGCGTTTCCTTTCTGCTTCGAAGTCTTTTACTTTTTCAGCAGCTGTACGATTGTCGGCCCGAGCTTGATCAGGCTTTTTTTTAGACCGTCAGGGAAAGTAAGCGAGAAAACTGCAGCTAGCAGTTCAACCTGGGTCATCAGGGGAAGGTTTTGTACGTGCGCAGCCGCATCAGGTTCTTTGCAGCCAAGTGCGATACACGCAGCACCAAAGCCAGGAAACTGAAGCATGATGCCCTTCGAGTTGTCGGTATCCTTGAGGTCTTCTTTGGCATTCTGCAAGAAGATAGCGCCCAGGATTTTGCCGTGGCTATCAACCAGGCGGACAAAGTCCTCAGTGGTCAATCCATACACATCGAAGGAAACTTCAGGCTTATCTTCGGATGCCTGAGCAATGACAACTTTCTTAAACGGAACAACAAGGTCGAGCAGAGACATGGATGGGCCTTTCTTATTATTATTCTTATATACACATCATATCATTTCGATTGACACAGGTGGGCCACTGGTCAAAAATGGTTTGAGCTCAAAGGCACGAGGCCCATGATGCAAAAAATATCGGAACTAACGCTTGCTGAGCGTGATGATTATGTTTGCCGTCAAAGCATTGCCGTGCTGCAAGTTAGTGGGTATGACATGCCACTTGATGTTGCACTGGATTACTTGTTGGATTCTGAATCGCAGGATGGTTATCGGTTTGATGTACTGGACTGCGTGTTTAACTGCATTTCCTTTTCCTTAGAGCACAAGCGTGATGATGCCGAAGTGAAGGAAGCTATGGAAAATATGCTGCAGCAGGTTGGTGCTGAGCATGTGCATCGACTGACTGACCAGTTATTCAAGATTGCAGAGGCTGCGGCCAAGGACGAGCTGGAGCCGGTCGTATGCTGACGGTTCACTTTGTGCGTCATGGGGAAAGCGCTGCGAACGCTGGCAGTGCTTCGTCAGACCCGGCGCTGATTCCGCTGACTGAGAAAGGCTGGGCGCAGGCTCAGGCTGTTGCGGGGTCGTTCTACCAGGCCCCGAGTTTGATCGTGACGTCTCCGTTTGAGCGAGCTGCTGATACCGCTAGGCCGACCGTTGAGCGTTTCCCAGGTGTGCCAGTTGAGACCTGGGCGATTGAGGAGTTCACATACCTATCGCCAGGTAGTTGTGCAAACACGACGGCTGCTGAGCGGAAGCCTTTGGTAGATGCTTATTGGGGCTCGGCTGATCCGGACTTTGATGGCGGGCCAGGTACGGAGTCGTTTAGCCACTTGATCAGGAGGGCTCGATCTACCCTTATTCGACTGAACGGTATGACCGGCACGGTGGTAATCTTTGGCCATGGCCAGTTTATGCAGGCAGTCCGCTGGCTGATTACCCACTGCCCAGAGACGATTGATTCTGAAGCAATGAAAACTTTCAGGAAATTTGATATTGGCAATACAATTGCTAATTGCGAGTGTATTGAATTCAGGTACGACGGTCGCGCCTGGAACTTTGTAGCCATTGATAAATAAGGGATTGAAATGAGCAAGTTCTCTATGAAGCCAATGGATGTTAAGCGCTTCACCGCCTTGGTTGGGCCATCCAGAACCCCAGGTGCTGCATATATAAGCAAGGAGCTTGCATGGTTTAGCAACTCCGACGAGTCAATCCTTGGAACCATACTTTTAGACATAGAAGATAGTGAATTCGTTTCTATATTGCTGGGTAGAGATGAGGGAAGGAAATTCCGCTTATTCGACTTGGAAACCGGTATCAAATCGCCGAGAAAAGCACAAGAGTGGCTTTCGAAGCGCATGGAACATCACACCGCATCTGGCAAGAAAGTATTTGAGCAAGGGGATTTCACTGGCGAAGTCATGGACTTGTTCACCCCTATCGTTGCAGATAAGAAGCTACATCCATTTTTCTTGAGACTTCGAGACGAGCCGTCCTTCTCCTCTGCGAAGGAGATTATCGCCGAGATGGCTCCTCACTTTGTAGATATTGATGGTAACTACGTTGAGCAGTTTCAGTCCACGGGCTTCGACGCGAGGCTGTGGGAGCTCTACTTAAATGCCTACTTGGTAGAAGAAGAGCTATTCTTTGATCGTGAGCACTATGCTCCTGACTTCATTGTAAAAAAATTCGGCAAAACGGTTGCCATTGAAGCTGTCATCGTTGGGAGAAAGGAAGCAGTCACAGACGAGACAATTAATCAACCTATCGAGCCAATGCCTCCAGAAGAATTGCTAAAGAAAACGATGGATGAAATGCCAATCAAATTTGGTAGTCCTTTGTTCTCTAAGTTGAAGAAAGAATACTGGAAGCTAGACCATGTAGCCGGAAACCCTCTTGTCATTGCCATTGCAGACTTTCACGACAATCAGTCCATGACTTGGAGTGGTACGGCACTAATAAACTATCTTTATGGTGTTCGCCACGAGTTCTCAAAAGACGAAGAGGGAAACTTAGTGATATCCCCGCTGAAAATTGAGACTCATCAGGTCGGTAGCAAAGTGATCCCTTCAGGGTATTTCTTCCAACCTAACGCTGAGAATATTAGTGCGATATTGTACACCGCTGGAGGCACTATCTCGAAGTTTAACCGAATGGGTAAGCAGGCTGGTTTTGGAAGCGCCTCTGTCATTATGCATAGGATGGGAACTCACCATGATCATGATCCCAACGCATCACTTCCAAAAATGTTCGCTTATGAAGTGAATGAGCAGTGCGAGGAAACATGGGGGGAAGGTGTATCGATGTACCACAACCCCAATGCTCTGCATCCAGTCCCCCGCGAACTCTTCCCTTCAATCGCTCATCATAGATTCGATGACGGACAGATTGTAAGCACCCTTCCAGAGTTTCATACGTATTCCTCACAGACACTAATGTTGAATGTCACGGACAAGATATAAATTAAGGGGCCAGCTGGCCCCTTAATTTTAATGTGTCTCAGGCTGCAGTTACGTGCTCTTCAACGAACAGCTTGGAGAGTCCAGCACCTGTAACTGCTTTGGATACCAACAAGGTGCCCTTGATTTCCTGGTCAGCGTAGTCAGAAGACAGGAGCTGACGCTGAGCCGCAGGAGACAGCGAAACCTTGTGATAAACCACCTTTACCGGGGCGTCGTCAGCAGCGATGTTTCTACCATCAAAGGTAATGCGGACGTTCTTACCAGTGTTTGTGAAACCTTCAATCCTGCGAACAGCCGCTTTCTCGTAAACCACATCGATAACGTCTCCATCTTGAATTGCAGAGGTTTTCGGGAAATACAGAGAGCCATCCGATACTACGTAGTCCTGGCCTTCAATCAGGGGCTCGGCTTCGCCTCGAATCGTGGCGCTGGTCAGCGTGGTAATAATACCTGGCACAATAGCGTTGGACTGCTTGAATGCCTTTACAGATGCAGTAGCTCCCGGCACAGCGGCATCCTTATAAAGATCTCCGAACAACAGGATGGCTAAGATGTCTGGATTGTACGATTTGAGCGTCATGGAAAAATCACCAGAGCTCTTGATGACTTTGGACTGCGCAACACCCAGCGTGCCGTAAGTCATATCCATCATCTCAACCTTATCGGTGCTAAGAGCGACTGATGCAGAGGAGGCTTGGCCGACAAATACAGCACCGCCCACTGGCTCGTCGTTAGAGTCAAGCAACTCAAACATTGCGCCGCCGTTTCCGATCCAGCCAATCGTGTTGTCTGGAGAGTTAAATCCGTGAGACATAAATTTACCTATTCTTATTATTATGGGTTTGTTTTGAGCTCAAACAAGCACGATTCGCTGCGACCAGATAACTGACCAGGCGCTAAAGTCTGACTTGCCGTCAGTGACGCCGTTAAATGCTTCTTTGACTAATTGTAACACAGGGATCTTAGTGTTTGTTTTCGGGTCGCCACGGAAGTTCTCAATCATCTTGGCGATTTCAACAGCGGTGTCGGCAGCGATAGATGACATTCCGTGAGTCGTTGGATCTATCTTACCGATCACCCAGGCTCCAAACATCGCATCCAACTCTAGCTTCACTCTGGAGTTCCTGTCCGGGACGTTACCACCGCCGCACGACAGGAGGATGTACGGGCGTTTGCCATCAAGTTTAAGATTCTTGAGGTCATCTACTTCGAGTTCGCCGGAGAAGAACCTAATTGTTGGCTTTGACGGCAAAGCTTCCAGCTGGGTTTTAATTAGTTCAAGGTGATCGGAGATATTCATGCAAGCGCCTTTTCGACGTTCTTTATTAGTATTTTAACATATTCATTTTTCCACTTGTCCGGCAGCCCACGTTCTTTGCTTGGCAGGAACATACGCTGTTTAACTCTAATCCCGTTTTGATGAGTATCTGCGTACTCAAGGGGTGATCCCAGGACGATGCTCAGCCCGCGAACCTCGCCACTGATGCTGTTGCGGAGCATCCCGGTGTCGAGCAGGGGTTGGCCCTGGCGGTGCTTGATGTCAGTCCATTTCTCACCGTAGGGGTTCACGGATTTTCGGAAATTGGATTTGATCCTGTTTTCCCATAGTGCCGCGACTTCCTGCAGGCCTGCCCGGATGTGCGGGGTGTTCGGGCCGAGCTTCTTGACCTTCGCGGCAAGGGCCTGGAGCTGCTTCGTGTTCGCTACGAGCTCTACAGACCTGTCGCCTGATGAGGACGCTGCGAGGGCTCTGGCGATGACAGAGATCATGACTAGGCCCGGAAAAGACGGATGTTGGTGAGCTTCGATCCGGTTGTAGTCTGGCCCTGTGACACAAGGTGGATCTTGCCTGTTGCGACACCTTCAAGGAACGCCAAGGCGTCTTCATATCGCTTGCGCAGGTTTTCGCTGTCGGTGTCTGGCCATGCATTGTACCTGGCGATATCGAGCACTGAGCCTCGGACATCTGCGATAGCTACTGGGTCGACCAAGGGCACTGCAATGCCGTTTGAACGGATGTAGGTGTCTGCGAGCCGCGATGCTCGGTCGATGGCCCTGACAACCCTGGTTTCGGCGTCGTCAGGCAGATCGTCGTCTCCGAATTCATTCCTAAAATCTTCATAGCTTGCGTAAGTCATAAAAGCGTTTCTCTTAGCCAGAGTAGTGGTGGTTGTCCTCGCCCTTCGGCGGGTTTTGATCTACCCCCACTACCTATCGCTTTCTTTTTTTTCTTAAATAAAGAGGTAGTAGATGGGGTGCCCGTGGGCAGTAAACACGAGTCATTCTTGATTCAGAAAAACTTCTTTTGATCTCAGCTGATCAAGGGCAATCACGTGATGTGTATCGAGATCCACGAAGCTTTCCAAGGGCTGTCCGGACTTCCAAAGCCTGTATCTCGCTGGGCCAAGAATCGCTTCCTGCTCGCCTGCAGTCTGCTTCCCCAGCCAGTCTTCATACCCGTCCGTGAAAGCGGGCTCATCATCACTGACTGCGATCATCACCGTGCGACAACCAGGATGAAACGGAGGCACCTTGCGGCCCTTGTCCGTCGTCTTGTAGATCTTCCCGTCCAGCGCTCGGCACACAGGCGTGGTGCGTGAGTCGAGCACGGCACTCAGCTGATACGACCCGAACCCAACACGCTCAAACGTCCTCAATGACGCCTGTGACGTCACATGCGCCGATGCAGTCCGAACCATGACCTCAGCGTTGCGCTTCGCTCCGAGGAATGGGTTACCAGGATCAGCGTACAAGGCCCCAGTTATCTTCGATGTCGACAGGCCATTCAGCACCCCAAGTCGGATGGTCTGCTTCACCTTGATCTGCGTAGCAAGCCGTTGCTCGTCGAGCCATTCGCCCAAGATTTTGCCGTCAAACGGGTCGCTGCTTACGATGCTCTCGACCAGCTTTTCTGTGACCAGGCTGTTGCTGAAATCGAATCCCAAAAGCTTGCTGGTGAATTCCGACTCGTACACAAACAGGTCGCCGAGCTCGCGCTTGAGCGTCTCAGACATGAGCTCGTACTCATCAGTGATGAGCTTGTCGATTGTGACGAACGTCTTGCGTAGCCGTGCTACAGCATTCCAGTTTCGTGCTGTCATCGCTTCGTCGAGCTCAGCTTTCACTGAAGTCTTCAGCGCCTGCAGGTGGAGTGCAGCTTGCTTTGCGATCCGGGTGAATTGCCCCCTCATTGCGACCTGATGCTTGATCGTCTTGTTCGCCAAGGAAGCCATCACTTCACCCCCTGAACAACCTGACGGATGTAGTCCTGGAGCCCCGCGATCTGAGCTTCAGTCGTAACTATTTGCTCTCTGAGACGTAGATAATCCTGTCCAGCATTGGCTGTAAGCGCGGGCTCTCTTGCATCATCCACGCCGGCGGTGCCGGTGCTGGGTTGCACTGCTGGACAGGTGGCACGGACGAGCACGCGCTTAGTGCCAGCAGCGAGCTGATCACGAAGATTGTCGATCTGGTTTTTTGCATCACTCATTTCCTGAAAACGTTGTTTATCTAGGGCATCGCGAGCCTGGAGTGCCTGACTAGCCTGCCGCGCCTGGTGCTCAAGCTGAGCCACTTTGTCATGTGCTTCGTCGATTTCACTCAGCATCGCATCACGATTACTCTTGAGCACAAGACCGCCCAGAAGAGCCGCGACTGCGAACAGGGCGATCAGCAGGTACTTCGTCATAGCCCCACCTCGCACAGCGCACGCTCTTCTGCACGGCGAATAACTAAACCAGGGTATATTTTGCCGCCCGCTCTAACCCATTCGTCCAGCCATGCGCACGACGCTGCCACTTCCCCCTTATTGAGCTCTTTAAGTAGTGTCGAGCGACCAAATTTCGATGCGCCGACATTAAGAGTAAATGACGACAATGCGGAGCGCCTTTCTACCGGAAGCTCATCTTTTGCTAAGGCATCTACGGATTTAATGGCAGCAGTAACATCCAAGCGCAGTAGTTCTAGGCATTCAGCTGCAGTTTTAACCTGTCCCATGACGACGCCAGCGGTATGGCCGTAGCAAATAGTCGGAATTCCGATAGGGTCAAGATAGGCTTCATATCGCACACCTTCGTAGTGCATCACTAATGATGTGGTCAACGCAACTGTGGCGGAAAGAGTGGCGGCAGCAAGACGCTTATTCAGCATGATCAGCTTCCTTTTGCTTTGCCTCACTCTCCTTGGCTTCGCGCTTATTCTTCAGGACTGAGAATGTAATCTGACAAACAAGATATAAAACAGTGAGTGCTTTAATCCAGTCGTCGACAGACATTCCGCTTATCGATGCCGTTATGACTGCAACAGGAGGAGAAAGCTTTGTGGCCTCCACAGTGACATATTGAGAAATTGACATTAGACTTTCTTCTTATTATTATGTGAGTCTATTATTTATTGTAACACTTAAATTGAGGTAGTGTTCATGAGTGCGGATTATGCAAGCGTACTAGAGAAAGAAAACTTCAATCCGGACAACCCATTCCATGTCGCACTCAAAAAACATGGCAAGTACAATTACGACAGAGTTATTGAGCACGCTACAATGCTTCAGATTGATGAAATCGCCAGTGGACAACCGATATCAGGCATCGCTGAGGCAGTAAAACTGAAAGCCCTGGAGATCTTTTCAGATGAAAGATATATGCGAGGCATGAAGCTCGAAGAAGACTTAGGGCTCTGAGGCCTCGACAACCTTCTTCACCCGCGCTTTTCGCACAGGCTTCTCAGCAACTACAGGTTCATCAGGCAGAGAAGCCCCTGGCTCACCAAATCCTAGCCCCCGCCAATAGCCCTCAGCAACACTCCCAACATCCACCAGCACCCGTTCCTCTCCAAGGCCTAGCCACACTGCATTCTTACTCATTGTTTGCCTCCAAAGTCGGCCAGGGATACTCAGCCTTAATTTCTTCAAATCTCGCAATCGCTGCGTCCCGCACTGCCTCCCAGCCATCTTCGCTCATGAGCTGCATCCGCTGGGCTTCTGCGAACAGCCTGTCGCTGCCTGTAAATTCGTTTGCGTATGCTGCTTTGCGCAGGCTCTCAACTTCTTCTTTCGTCAGCACGTTTGCTACGAATGCTCCGATCTCGCCGTGCTGGCTGTCGAGGATTTCCTGGTACACCTGGCGTCCGAGCTCAACGATGTCGTCAGGATGCGCGGAGAAGGGAATCCAGCCGTAGACTTGGTGATTTATCTCGCAGTCGTAACCGCCATTGCCACTAACCCTTGGGTTTCTAACGTCCATCACGCAATCCTCATCCAGATCGTGGCCCTGGCTATATAGTTTGTGCCGCCATTAATTTTCCATGACATCTGTCGCCAAGTGCCAACTCCAGGCGCAACTCCGGCAGTACCGTCCAGAGCCATCATAGTAATCCCAGTTCCTGGCGCAGCTTCGTAATAATCACCAGTCCTGGTTCCGGCAGTTACATCACGAGCAATGCAGTATGACCCGACTTCGTATCTTCCAGGCAGCGCAGATGACCCACCTGAAGGTTTGCTTTCAAGAATGGCAACACGATCATCAAGCTTGTCTAGATCTTCGGCAACAAGAGCAACTTGATCCTTTGCTTGTTGCGCCAAAGTAGTTGCAGCTTCGATATCAGCTGTTTTATCACTCAGAGTAACTGCTGCATCCACGATCTGTTTAATCGTAGCTTTTTGCGAATTACCAGGGCGATGAACATGTAGTGCGGCGTTTTGATTTCCGTCCCACACGCTCTCTAAGTCACTGGGGCGTTTCTTATTAGTAGTCATTTGAAATCCTGTTTGCTTTGAATGCAAATCTTGTTATGTGGATATTGTATCACTCTTCGATGAGTTGATATTCGAGTAGATCAAACTCTCTGTAGTTTCTGGTGAGGATTAGCTTGTCATCTTCGATATCTATCTGCATCAGGCTCGCATCATTTTCTGTTACGAAAACATCTGTGAATGTGATGCCACCATCGTAAGTAACTGTCACAGATCTCGATGCTGCATCGTTTCTAAAGATTGCGAAATCACCCCTTGAATAACCTTCCAGAAGGGCTGAGTCGACGATTGTCTCCTTAGATGAACCATCTTCCAGATTCATTATTGTGATTGATGTGCCGTTTTTGACGTAGAGATACTGGTCGCCCGCAGTGATTTCCCCTGGGCTTTGGACTATTAGCTCGTGAGTGCCGCCGACATGGATCTCATATACTCCAGCGTAGTTTGTAGCTATTGATGTAGCTGTGACGAACGTTCGACCAGCGCCCGATGTTGCCCATCCTGAGTACCGCCCTGTGTTGACACGGATGTCGTCGAATGTCGGGCCTGCAGTGATTTCGAGGGTGACCGGGTTGATAAGATGCGAGAGAGAGAAGTCAGAATTATATAGCCAGTCTTCTTCTCCGAAACTCACAATGTCTGGCACGTTGTCATTGATAACATCAAATACGAGGTTAGTATCAACGCCGTCGAATCGCACCAGCCTATTTCGACCGCCATCTAGTCGAAGATAATAAGCAGTGTGTAATGTTTTGAAGGCGCCACAATATCCGTTGTGCAGGTAATTCTTTTCAACTGTTCGCGGCGTGTTGCTTGCTAGGTCTTGCTCGTCCTCAAATATCAGTGTTTTTTGATCAAATGTAGCTAAGTAAGCACTACCGAATTTAACGATGCCTTTTACATAGCCGCCGAGGTAACCAAGACTAGCTGTGGTGCCAGGCTCAGTATCGACGCCGATTATTTTCTTGATCTGCTTAATGAATTGCTCCCACGCGATATAGCGGCCTGCGTCGTCGACTTCCACGAACTCAAGGCCCGCAAGGTCTGCGTAGATCGCGTCAGGTGCGGATATCGAGCCCGACATTGGATCTGGCTTGGCGTCCACCGCCACATCGCCTGGCTTGGTTCCGGGATCTTGCGCACCTGGGGATACGACAGACCAGTCCCCGTTATCGTCCGCCACGCCCGTGCCCGTGCTCCCATCAGGAAAAGTAACTGTGATCTGATCACCTGGATTCGCTCCACCACCACCAACAGTCACTGAGCCGTCCGGGTTTGGCGTCACGTCATCGACTACAGGCTCACCTGGCTTAGGATTAGTGATGACACCGACGTCGCCAGGATCAAGATCTGGGTTGTGCGGAACATCAGGAAACTCAACTTCCCAGTTACCATCTTCTCCAGCTTCGCCGGAACCTGTCTCACCACCAGGCAGAGTTACTTCTACGTCATCACCAGGATTCGCACCGCCACCTCCAACGACAGTCCCACCACCGTCTCCTGGCTTCACTTCGCCTGGCTCCGGGACACTAGGTTTATCAGGTGTAGGAACCTGATCGATGATTAGATCTGGCGCACCCGGCACAGGCGTCACAGCACCAGGCGACGTCACAGTCCACCCACCACCGTTGCCGACAACACCAGTCCCAACCGACCCATCAGGGAACGTAATGACAATGGTGTCCCCAGGCGTGCCGCCACTACCGCCGACAGTCACCGATCCATCAGGATTAACAACGATGTCGTCGATCACCGGAGAGCCGATCACTAGGCGCACGACACGGCGCAGGTGGTAAACAGTGAGCGATAGGAGATTCCGACCCAGAATATTCATCGACTCATCTCACTTCATGAATCCAGACGGTCGCTGGATCTTCCCCAGCCAACAGCCTGACGCTGATCTGCTTGCCCCTGTTTGCATTCAAATAGCAGCCGCCACGGGCATCGATTGGCGCGTCTGAGTCAGTGACAGAGGTGCCTTCAGCAAGGTGGATCAGGGATTTGCAGAATACGTATACCGCTTGGCCCTGGATGACCTGGCTCGTGAATGCGTTGCCTTGTGTCAGGCCTACTTTGCCGCGAGAGATTCCGGGGGTAACGATTGGCAGGACTGCGCCGTTTCGCTCAATTGTTGCTGTTACTTCACTCATTCCGAGCTCCTGAAAGTGGAAAGCCCCCGCTGCCGGGAAGCGAACGAGGGCTTTAGTGTTGCGAGTGGGCTCCGGGGAGCCCGGTGTATCAGTGTCCGCCGAAGCGCTGAGCCCGCTCACTCGCAGTCACAACGACACCAAACAGGCAGTCGATCTTGGTGTGAGTCATGAACGTGGTTGGGTTCCACCAGCTTGTAACACGCAGCGGCAGCCCAGTCTCAGGGTGAGCCATAGTAGAAATGGTTGCATTGCCAGGGTTCGCAACTGGCTCAAGCTGACGGAATGCGATGGTGATTGCGGAAGGGTGGAAAGCCAGATCCTGACGGTGGTCACCAGCGACTTTGACAGCTGTGCCAGCCTGAATTACTGACTTGGTTGGCTCAGTAACGTAGACCGAAACATTACCGGCCCCATCAGCATCAACAGTTGCGCTGACCGCGAAAGTTTGTCTAGTTCCTGCGACACTAATGGAGTCACCTTCGTTGAATGTAGCTCCAGGGGTGGCCCCTTTAATAACGAGCAGAGTTGCGCCTACAGCGCTTGCGACAGCGAGCGTAAGTGATTTATCTTGTGCAGCAGTGCCTGCTTCGTGGATTCCAACTACGTTATCTTCATACGTGTCAAAGCTGTATTTGCGGCCAAGGTTACCTTCAGTCTCAGCCTTTGCATCGCTACCAGCAGTGAAAACTTTGATCAGCTCACCTGCAGTCTCGTTCGACAAAATGAGATTTCGATTATCCCAGATCTTGAGTTTATTCATATTCTGGCGGGCCAGAATCATGTCGTATTTACTTCGTTCGTTGGCTGAATCAAGCAAACCGGAAATATTACCGATTTTCTTGTACTGCTTCATGAGCGCTTTGTTGATATTCCTGCCCGCAGCATCTGCCATGGCCAACAGAGAATCTGGGGCATACCCAGGAATGGTGCCAGCGTACTCTCTATCAGAAATAGCACGCTCAAGATAAATGTGCTCAGTCAGGCGCAGGTCTACTGTATCGACTTCAAGATCTTCAGGAGTGGAAGGCGCATTAGTCTGATATTTAACGTCTTCAATGTACTGCGGCTTGGGGATGGTAAGAACTTCCCCCTTTTTCTTTGCCTCATCCGCAGTGTTGATTGTTACCAATCTTGCAAGAGGGATGCGCTCATCCATGCGAGCTAGCAGTTGGGGCAGATAGGCTTCAGTTTGGATTTTTGAAAAATCGTTACCGAACGCCCTAAATACAACAAGGCTTTGAGTCATTTGCATACCTATTATTATTTTTATTGTGGGTATATTTTACGGATGCTCCAGGTGAGCATCCGGTTGTCGCATTGCAGAATATCAAACAGCAACAATTTCTCCGCGATTATACTTTGCGAGAATTTCAGCCTTTTCTTTTGGGTTGGCTTTAAGAAGCTTCATCTGGAACTCAGCCAATGGCATTGTATTCGAGCCGCTTCCACCACCTTGCTTACCACCGCTACCTGGCATTTGTTTGAAGTAGTGAGGATGTGATTCCGCCAGGTCTGCGACCCATTCCTTTGGCGTGAGCGCACGACCAGATTTCCCCATCGTGACGTTACCGTGCTGATCCCGACAAATTGGCTGCCCATCATCTGTCAGTTGCCACATTCTAGCAGCGAGGTTGATAAGGTCGTTGAGAGCGGCGGGATGAAAGAATTCATTTTTCAGCGCCTCGTTTCCAAAGTGCTGGTTGATCTGAAATTGCTTCAGTCGACCTTTCTCAGCCTCAACAGCCTTACGCAGTTCTTCTTTCTCTGACTGCTCGGCCTGAAGTTTTTCTTGCCAGGTTTGGTTGTTAGCATTCAAGCGCTTATCAAGAAGCCCCTGAACATCCAGCTTACCGGATTTGAGTGCAGCCTGATCTTCAGCATCTTCTGCCTGCGCCAGGATCGCATTCAATTGATCCTGAACTTTCTTCTTCTCAGCGAGAATCTCAGAGTTCTTTGACTTCAAACCGCCAGTTTCAGCAGCGAGTGCTTTTGCGACTTCGGCTTTGAGAGTTTCTTGGAATTCTGGAGTTTCGTGGATTGGTACTTGAGCCCCTGGCTCTGGACTGCCTTCTTCTTCACCGTAAGCTTTGAAAACGACAAGACCATTGTGCTGCTTCAACATTGATTAAATCCCCCAAGGATTCTTATTATTGTTTTATGTTGTACAGCCATAATATCATAAAAAATGGCTTGGGGGATTTTGTGCAAATAATTCTTGACTATCTTAAATAGCCTTCAGGATTGTGTATTTCGTATCTTGATCGAGCCTGTCGACTCGCTCTACGAACTCGCTGAGAATGTCGAACTTGCCTGCCTTAGCATCTTTTAAGATGTCCGGGATCATTCCCAGGTCGAGCATCGTGAGAAACAGTTCATCTGAACCACGACCACCATAAACCGAGGACTCCCATAACTCATACAGCTCCCTGGCGTTGGGCTTAACGATCCCATTCGCAAGAAGGAAGAGTGTTGCCTTCAGGCCTTCGGCATTCTTTCCGCCCTTGAAAGCTTCATGCGCCTGCATGTACATATCGAACTGATCTACAAATTTACTCATCGTCGCTCTCCTTTTTATTATTCTTCGATGATCTGTGCCATTACGCCCAGAGCCAGCCATTTCAGACTCTCTGGCTCAGTAAAACTTTTCACGTCAAAAACATACCTAACCCCATCAAAAATCAAATCCTCCGCCATCACCAAGGCGCAGATTACTTTTCGCTCAAACCCCTTGATCGCACTGGCGTGCTCCGGGCTGTGATACTCATTGATTTCATCGAAGATCTTATTGCTATCAAAGTTAGATAGGTCACTAGCCGGGTAGTGCTTGCGCTTTGAGTCAAATCCACCGACCAATCGAATTGCGCAAATCTCTTCAGTTTCAGGGGTGAGGTTTAGGATTTTAACTGTCTGCATATCACTTCCCGAGAGCTTGGGCTCTTCTTATATATGGGTATTCTAACTTTTGAGCTTTAACAGTTGCAAATATTTATTCAGCCTCGTTGCGCGACATATTGCTCACTGTCAGAATAGCTAAGTGGACGACAATAAAAATAAGAGAGTACCCATGCTGAAGAACAGCTTTTCCCTGAACCCTCATGTACAGATTATTCCTGGAGAGCCTTACCACTCCTTTGACTGCAATGGAAAGCCAACAGAACTATTGCAACGCTTCACTGCAGTTCGCACCAGTAACGGCAAGTACATTTACTCTGAAGTCCTTCCCGCTTGGGGCAAAAGCCAGGCCGATATACGCGAGTGTTTTCGAGGCTACTTTAGCTTTGAGTTACAATTATCCAGCTTGGATGGTTCGAGTGATAGCGCCTAACTCTGCCCCTACTGCAGACCCGGACATTACTAAGTAGAACTGGGGTCTCCATTACACCGAGCGCATCTGACAATGAGAGCGGAATGCCAGCTCGCTGAGATCACCGGCACCTCGATCATCAGGTTTGACGACAGAGCCTTGCAGGGCGAACTAGCGAGACCATGGACTGAGCGCCTGCCACTTGTCCTGCTGTCTGAGCACGAGCTGCCGCAGGGCGTGGCTTACGAGATTCCGGTCGATTACGTACACTCACTCGATCAGATCGATGCCAGGGCAGCGCTGGAGGGGTGAATGAGTTTTGACTGGGTTTATGACGGCGTCGACATGTCGATTCGAGACTACTTTGCAGAAGCTATCGCGAAGCGGGAGCCTGGTGTGACATTCGACGACTGCGTGCATGACTTCATTGGCTATGAGCTGCAAGAGATGGTCAACGCTAGCGACGTCACTGCTTTCCGCTCAAAAGACGACAGTTGGGTCTACAAGCGGCAGGTGTGGTCGCCGAATCGCGTGTACTTCATCTGCGAAGATGGTCGTCAGCAGGTGCAGTCCAGGCCTCGGAACCCGTCAGCGCATGACTGATATCCCTGCATACTTCATCGACTTCGAGGCTTCTGGGATTGCCCCAGACAGTTACCCAATCGAAGTAGCGGTCGTGTTCCCTGGCGGCGAGTACCAGACCCTAATCCAGCCCGCCAGGTATTGGGATCATTGGAGCCACGACGCGCAGGACATGCATCAGATCACCCGTGAGCAGCTCATCAGCGAAGGCCAGACACCCCTGGCAGTCGCGCAGGAAATGAACCGCCTGTTTGACGGCAAAATCCTCTGCTCCGACAACCCCGCAGACTGCTACTGGCTCGATGTCCTGTACGAAGCCGCTGGCATCGACCCCACGTTTGAAGTCAAACCCATCGAGGCATTTGCGGGTCGTGAAGCTGCGTCTGAGATATTTAAGCGACTTCCTGTGCGCAAGGGGCATCGAGCGCTCGATGACGCCAAGGCATTCTCCTGGACAGTCAGTCAGTGGTTTTCGACGACGTAGCCAGACGCCTTTGCTGCATCAGACAGTTCTTTGAGATCAAGCATCATCTGCGCCCTAGCGTATGTGTTTGACTTCAACATTCGCACGACATCGGGCGCATACGTCGAGCAGGCGTCCTTCACCTCACACATCTTTAGGGCAATTCGGGCTGTCCGGAAACCAATCGACGTGGCTGTGTTTTTATCCGGCTGTGCAGCTCTCATTACCATCCCAAGCCCGTCTTTGACGCCAAGGTTGGAGTTGTAAGCTACTTGAATATAAGCCGCGAGCACTTCATGAAACAGTGACAAGAACTGATTGTTGCTCATGCCAAGCTCGGGCCTGTTCATCGACACAGCGAGATCCCAAGCTTTGCGGTCAATCCGCATTTCAGTGAAATTCTTACAATGAACAGCTTCGTGGAACATCGTAGTTGTCGTCTGCATCTGATTGTGCGAAGCCATGACAATTGCACATGTTCGGCTTACAGACTCGTTACCAGGAACACTAAAGCCGCCTATGGCGTAACCCACAACGCCGTGCACTTGAGAGTCAGGTATGAGCTTAGATACAAAGTAATCGAACGTTGCTTGACCTATGCCTGCCTCTTTAACCGCTTCAGGGTCTAGGGAGGCCATAAGCTCAGCTGCATTATTACCAAACAGAAAAACAGGGGTAACCGTACCCCCTACAACAGGCTTAACGACATCAAACATCTGTGCGGGAATCGACCCAGACTGGTACAGATTGACTGCTGATGAGCCTGTCGACATGACCGCAAGCAAAGCAAAAACTATAGACTTCCCTGACATCGACACTGAACACTTCCTTCCTGGCAATAGGCCATCAATATATCAATATTCATAAGTTCAGTACAGCTCTAGGTTTGTTAGCAAAGCACCTGCGGACATTATTTTAAGAGTATGCTGCAGGATACGCATCTGTGTTTTCAGGGGTTTTAGGGTTATATCGCAACAAAGTTCACTACTGATCAAATATCCATATATACGCCGCGCAGTCTCCTTTTGCATAATACAAGCATTAAGACTCATAAAGGTGCCTCATGGATATCGTTGACAGTTACGCCAGTAATTACATTGATCTTGTTCGGGTAGGTTGGAGTAGTGCCACCTCTATCTTTAAGGCTCTGGAACAATTCGACGCTGAAGACCGCAAGGAAATCGCAAGCCGACTCTATGAGGTCATTGAATTCAACTTTGAGCAGCCGTCTGTGCAGGACTTAGTCAGAAAAAACCTCAAGTCGATTAGCCCAGACGCTGACTTGTCGTGGATTCCGGACTGGAGAAAGGACTATGAAGCTCTTCACGCGTCGACCGAAAACAAGAACTGAGATCGATGAAGAGCAGTTCATCTTAGCCGCAAACTCCCTCAAAACCCTCCAAGTCCCGCTTGGAGGTTGCATGAGCATCGACCCTGAAGAAATTCGCGATCAGATCATTGCAGCAAGAGAGCAATACAAAGACCTGGTGAACCGGGATGGCTAGTTTGACAACAAGGCCTAACGTTTTTTCTGTCCATACAATTTTAGGATTGTTCTGGCGCACTTGAGCCTTTCTTGGTGGCCAAAAGCGAGCTTCATGTACAGGTTTTTGAATAGGGCGAATGTTTGCAGATGTGTCCTGATTTCAAGGTCTTGGTATACCAGCATCATCTTACCCCAATGATCGAAATCTCCGCATGCCTCATGCTCCAGTGTAGATTCACAGTAGTCTATGATGCCAGATTTACGCACTTCGTCTCCCGAGTGATAGAACTGAGCCATTGTCGTGAGGTCGTAGCGCCATGGGAATCTTGAAACTTCGACCTCCCAGAAGTTTAAATATCCAGTGCGCTTTAGGGCAGAAGCAATAGAATCGTCGAGTTCGGGATTCTTCAGCAGTGATGTATGAATATCAGATACGACTCTGACCGACGAGTCTATGTTCTTCAGTTCACTCATTAGTTTCGATGTTGATTCTCTGAAGAGGATGGTTGTGTCGCCCTGTCGTGACAGCAAGTCAATGTCTTCTTGGGTAACAGTAGCGACCGCGTCAGGAATCAGCTCCACTAAATTTGATTTTTGAATCTGCGCGGGAGTGCATGCATCAGGGTTTTTAGTGAACATAATGCCCTGGCTTGCGTAGGCTCTCGATACAAGGCGAGAGCAATACTGCATGCCGTTGCCTTTCATGCCAGGAAGAATAACTGAATTCATTGCCCCAGCTAACGTATATGGCGCTCCGTTTTCGCTGCGTACATAGTCAATTACGCCCTGCATCTGTTCAGGTGAAATGGCTTGTTTTAGTCTATATGCATAGATTGCACAGCTGTCGTCATAAAACATCTTGTCAACATTTCTCGCCTGGACACCTTCACCAGTCGAGTCCATCACTGAGCTGTTAGCAACACATATCATGGCGTGAGATATATCGCTATTAGTGAAGAATTTGATTATTTTGCTTTGGAACTCCACGGATGTTGAGAGGATTATGTCGCCTTTTTTAAGCTTGGACGAATCAATCTTTTTCACTTTTAGTCAATCCTTTCCGATCAGCGGCACAGCGCTTGCCATTCTTCGGCTAGAGCTAAAAACTTTTTCATATCATCGCGCATCATACACACCCACATGAATGCATCATCTTCTACGCTGTCATCGATTTCCGGCTTACCAACTAGGTTGATAATGTCTACCAACTGTCCCAGCAATTCTGTTCGATCTGCACGCTCTCCATGTTCCTTTATTCTTGCCACACAGTCCGTTAAGTCCATCCACACTCTGGCGTGATCCACCCCAAGTGATACTGCCAACTGAAGTGAGTTAGAGAACTTCGGGTAGCCCCATTTTGCAATGAATGTTAGTGATAGAAACTGTCGCAAGTCCGGCTTATTCTTCAGAAGTAACTTAGATGCATCGATCTCTTCTGTTCGCAGCTCATGAAACTTCCCGAGTGGTTCGGCGTGGGCTGTGATCCTATCGTGCAGGAACGTTTCTACAAGCGAAGAAAGTAGGGTGCTAAGAATTCCCTTTGTTTTTTGCTCAGTTCTACGCCTAGGAAATAGCTCAATGACGAGATAAAAGAAATATGCAGAGATCAGGCCGATGAGCAGGTCGCCAGAAATGTCTTCAAAAGCATCCGACTGCAGCGCGGCAATGAGGCTGGGCCAGGCCTTCATCCCATCGGGAACATCGAACTTGATCTTGACTGCGAGTAGTAGGACAAAGGCAATCCAGGCGCCAATGAACAGCCAGAGCTCCCTGCGATCCCTCAAGAAACCGAACATCCATATCTCCATAAGAAAGGGCCCCGCAGGGCCCATTTGCACTCAAACTGACATCATACTGCCAGCCTGCCTGGTCAGCCAGTTGAGCTGCTCAGCACCTGCATGTGCTCCAGGACTTGGTCGAGGAACCGGCTTTCGTCTCCGTAGTAATGTGAGGATGGCTCGTGAACGGCAAATCGGTTCGATCTAACTTTCCAAGCGCGATACCAGGCATCTTGCGGAGCGACATAGACAGCCGGCCTACCTGAAAACTGATCAGCTGTGATATCGACAACCAGGCCATACACCTCCAACCAAGCGTGAGTTGCCCCACCCCGCTTCTCACCGCATACGTAGTTGAATTCGCCAATATCCAAGCTGTTTAGATGCTCTCCCAACAGCTCGGAAATAGTCCCGCAGCAGCCCTCAGGGAAGCCCCGGATATGCCCTGGAACCCATGCGGTCGCCATCACATGCTCGACAGCATCACGGAAGCGACTTACAAGCTGGTTAAGCGAAACCTGGAGCTGGAACTGCACATCGGGGTGGATCATTGGATCACCGAGTGTCGCGAGGTAACCAGGGTACTCAGCCTCAATCAGTCGGTGTTGCTCCTGGTACATACCGTCGATGACAGGTGCGAAACGCGACATGCTCGCTTTCAGGGATTCCCTGGTCTCTGGTGTTTTGGCCTGGCTGAGCGGCATCCAAGATGCGTCGGTGGGGTCTGCACGGTACTTCGACGCTCGCTCGGACACGTTCTTGTAGACAATCAGCCGGTTCAACTCCAAGTGGCTAGGGGACTGGCTTCCGAGCGCTCCGGCCTTGCCCAGGCCTTCGATGACTGTTCGGGTGGACAGGCCGGCCTGCTGCCCGGCTGCAACCAGGTCAGACGTACTCGACGCTGGGTCAACGAGAATCGGGCGTCCGGCCAGGACTACCAGCTCCTGGAAATCCTGAAATACTTGATCTTCCACTAACAAAATCCCCCAAAGCAAAAGGGCCCCGCAGGGCCCGTTTGTACTCAAACTGATCTTACTGAGTGCGCCACGACTCGACAACGTCAGCGCCGAATTCGTTTTTCCATTCTTTCAACTGGCGGTGGTTGCCGCCTTTGGTCTCGATCAGCTCACCGGAGTTCGGGTTTTTGTAGATCTTGACGTCGCGTGGCTTGCGAGTGCCTGTCTTCGATTCTGTGGCAGCAGGAGCACGGCGCGAGGCTTGGGGGTCAAGGATGGCGATGACGTTGCGCAGGCTGTAGCCGTACTCGCCCAACAGGTTGCGAAGCTTCTGCTCGAATTCGATTTCGCGTTTCAGGCCGTCATCATTTTTCAGGGTTTCGAGCTCAGCCAGTTGAGCGGCGAGCTGTTGCTCAAGGGCACGGAATTCTGCGAGACGGGACATTTGACGCTCCTGTATTTTGATAGGCCATTATCCAGCGGCGGCCACGGCCAAGTCTAGCAATCCGCAAACTCAAAGGGAGCTTCAATGCATTTAGTAATGCTCGACACGTGCGTCTGGCTAGATATTTCGACCCAGAAAGCAGAACTGCCAATGCTGACAGCCATTGAACATCTCGTCGAAGACGGAGTGATCAAGCTCCTGGTGCCCGAGCTTGTGCGTACAGAATTCGAGCGAAATAAAGACAAGGTCATTGAGTCCACGCGCAAGCGAATCGCTAGTGAGATCCGCGTTGTCAAAGGCATCATCCAGTCATTCGGCGGTGAAGGAAAAGACAGTGCGCTGGAAACCATTGATGATGTGAACCACCGGCTGCCGATCCTTTCTGAGGCAACCCAGGGCAGCGTCAACCGAGTGATCAAGCTGTTCGACCTGGCTTTTCAGACGCCAATCTCGGATGCAGCCAAGCTCAAGGCAGCCGACCGAGCAATCGACAAGAGAGCCCCATTCCACAAGCAGAAGAATAGCGTTGCTGACGCGGTGCTGGCCGAGGCATTCCAGGAATTCCGGGTCGAGCAGGCAGCTAATTTCGAGAGCTTCAGGTTCGTGACTCACAACGTCACTGACTTCTCAGGCAAAGATCACAGGCAGCCCCACGAAGACTTTTCAGACATCTTTGATGGCAAAACATCCCTGTATTTCAATACCACGAAGTCGGCAATCGAAGATCTGTTAGACCTTGAGGAATTCCACTATGAGAACGAGTGGACATGGGAAGATCAGACGCGTGGCCTTCAGGAAATTCTGGGGGCTATGGACGAGCTGGTCGACAAGGTTTGGTACAACCGGCACATGAACATGATGTACCGAATCGAGGAAGGGGAAATCGAGATCGTACCAGCGGGTACACAGCGGTACGGTAACAACGTGATTCACGAGGATATTTTGGTACGGGCCAAGGCAGCTGCCGAGAAAAAACGAGCCAAGTATGAGGATACCGGGCCCTGGACAGATTTTGAGTGGGGCATGCTCAACGGAAAGCTGTCAGCCCTTCGGTGGATTCTGGGTGATGACTGGGACATGCTCGACACTTGAGAGAATGGAGGGGTTGCGGCCCCTCCACGACAATCAGGCTAGCTCGGTAGACAGGCGATCTTCATTATCTGAGACGCTGAACTCATTGCGCAGGGTACCCCGACGCTTCATCTCCAGCAGGAAGTCTTCCCTGGACAGGTCACCCATCGTGCGGGCGTTCGCCAGTGCTGTGAGGTCTTCGGAGGTGGAGCTGATTCCATACTCAGTGTCGACATGAACCTGAAAATCTGGCTCAGCGATCTTGTTGAAATATGCGATCCAGCCCAGCCCAACCTCAAGGGCGTTCCCGACACTCAGCGCAAGCATCGCGATCCTGTTGTTCGTTTCCCCGGCTCTCAGCGCATGACCGGTGGCAGTCTGTGCAACACCGCTGTTTTCAAGCAAGCCAAGCCCATAAGACTCCATTTTGGTCTCAAGGTCTTTGAGTGAGTCACGACCCGCGCCAATCGCATTGCCGGTGTGCTCGACGTACTTCAAGTCTGCGCCTGCCTCACCTTTGATCGCATACTCAGAGCCAATCGTGATCACAGCATCATCACTCACCCCAGATGCGAAGAGCACGGGCACACGAGCGATGCGGAGGATGTTCGACTGATCTGAGCTTTCTTGATAGTGCTGGATGTTCATGTAAGCCAGATCCAACAGCGGCGGAGAAGCCTGCAACTGATCTGACGCAATGGCCTCGGCTGCATGGATGGGGGTTACTGGGATCTCTTTGAGAGCAAACGGTTGATCCAGGGCGATTGGGGCATCAGTCTCGCCGTCGTACAGTGACCACGTGACAACATCACCATCCCTGTCGAACACCCTGACGCGCTTCACTTCTTTTTCGCCCCACTGCCCATCCTGGACGACTGCAGTTTCGAGGATGCGAATATGGATGAGCTTGTCATCTTCGTTCTTGCGCGCAGCCAGGATGTTTTCGCCAGGCAACAGATAGAGGTAAGGCCTTCCACCGTTGACCGCGCAATCCCCTGCTAGGAACGTCGACCCCATTGCCACCGCATCGGCAGTGCATGCATGGGCCAGAGTTGTGGCACTGGTGCCTCGGCCATCCACATCGGCTAGATACTCAGCAGCAAGCTCTGGGTAGCGCTCGCTTTTGATACCTACCGGCATACTGAATGGTTTCGATGCCAGGTTAGCAACAGTGCGCTGGAAGTAGTTTGTTAAGAAAGACCTGTTTAAGCGTCTTTTATAAGCTTCAGGTGTTTCACCGGGTTCTTTTGGCAGGTACTCAACTCCAGCAGCCCTGATAGCCACCGTTCCACCTTGAAGTGTGCGAATTACCTTTCGGATCTCATAATCTTTCTGACTGCGCATGGAGCGCTGACTTACTGACATATATAGCGCCTATTCTTATTATTATTTGGCTACAACTATTGTACTTTGTTTTTACAAATATATTTGCGTTTGCTCCTTGAAATCCTGCGTGATCCTTTTGCACAATACATATATGACACAAGGAGAGAACAATGGACGAAATAAACGCTTTTAGACAATGGCATCGCCAGGCAGATATGCCAATGAAAGTTAATGGCGTCTGGCAAGACTTGGAAACAGGACTTCCATTCCGTATGAAAGAGTGGCTGCCCAAGCGTCCTGCAATGCCTCATCTCTCTGGCTCAGAAAAACAGGTGAGCTGGGCAACCAAAATCCGCAATGAATTCCTATCGAAGATCAGTGACATCGAAACGAAGAAGCGTTTGATCGCAAAGCATTTGTCGTCAAAGTTCTGGATTGATAACCGCACGCTCACTCCTGGTGAAATGAGCGCGTTGGTTTAGCGTATGCCCTGCTGCACTGAGGTTACTGGGCGCTTCCATGTCAACCGATATGCGAGAGCGTCCCATGCATGGTCATCCCCGCACTTAGCCACGCTATCCAACTGATCTTCATCTCTCTGAAGCTCCGGAATCGACGAGTTCAGGAACCGGCAGTTGGTGAAAAAGTAAATGTGTGGCTTACCTGGGTCTTGCTCAATTGTTGCTTGCAAACGACCAAACATAAGTTGAGCACTCGTTACCCTTGAGCCCGGAGACTTGTCGGAGTTCACGAATGTCATGCCTTCTGCAGCCATATCCTTTGCAACCGTAGGCGCGCTGCCCTGGTCAACCTTAGAGCCGTTGTAAATCTGATTGTCAGCGGGGCCCGGCTTCACCTTTGAGTGATTTTTCAGAATCGATTCCTGAAGCTTCAGCTCACGTTGCTTGAGCCGTTTGCCGATGTTACCTGCACTCATGAATAGACCGAGGTCACGCTTCTGTTGAGTACCATCCGGGTTGAGCGGAGTGCCGTAGTCTTCACCCACGACGATGATCGATCCCTTCGGTGGACAGAACGGACGACCATTGATCATCACGGATTCGCCATTGGTTTCGGCAGTCCAGAGACAGCAAAACGGCGTGGATTGCCCGTAGTCGAAGGAGCGCTCGACTTTCCAGTGCGCGGGGATCGTGAATGGCTGCATGAGCAGCACATCCTTCTTCCAGAGCGAGGCGAACATCGCCGTGTCATCGACGGCTTCCCAATCTCCAAGCAACCAGGATGAACGCTTCGCCGGATCGCTGATCGTCCCCAGCCAGGCTTTGTACTCGTCGTTAAGGTGCGGGTTTTCGAACACCGTGCCAAAGATCGCACACTTGTCCCGCTGCCCATTCTTGTACTCAATCTGACCGCTGATTTTGCCATCGATGAACCTGGCTTTGACCCAGCGCTTTCCGACGCCCCAGGGGTTTGTGGTCGACCTGACCTGCAGGGGTGGCATCAGAGGCTGAGCCCTGGTGGGCTGATATGACGTCCGAAGCGTGGACATCATTGACTCATAGATCTCGTCTGTCGCCCAAGTAGTCAATTCATCAAAACCGATGAAGCTGTACTCCTGGCCGTGAAACTTAGCTTCGTACTGCTCAGGTTTTTCAATGTAATCGAAGATCAGAACTTCACCTGTTGGGAATGTCCACTCTCGATTACTCTTGTTATAGGTGGCCCCAGGGAACAGTTTTGGGAAAATGCGATGGCTTTTAACTATCAGGTCTTTCAGCGAAGAGAACTGCCTGCGCAAGATGACTCCACGCCAAAAGCTTCCCCACCCGCCACCGACGTGCTGACCGAAACTCATTAGCAGGGAATCGGATTTAGCACTACCTCGTGATCCGTGAGCCAGCACTTCTCTAATCAGGTTTTGGGGCTGGCCGGTTATGAGAAACATTGCTTGCGAACTCAATCCGCCATTAGCACCTGGGATCGGCTCCCAAACGACTTTTCTGACTGCCCTGGCGATAGGGATAATGTTCCCGATTTTGCTCTTTAAGCCGTTCCAGGCCCTTAATGTGTTCATTTGGTAACCTTATAGTTCTTATTATTTGGTTATGATTTGTTCTATCTGTGGATCACAAGACATCTTCCCGTACCGCATGCAGTACAAAGGAAGAGCCATGTTTGCGCACAAGCGCCTGCCCCTGTTTGATCACAAACACAGCATCGACACACACGTACTCGCTGACGCTCCGAAGGCCATCGACCGAGGGTGCTGGGTCAAGGATGTTTTTGCCGTCAAAGAAGACTTGGTGGATCACGCCTGAGGGGGTGAGGACTTGCAGGATTGCGGGGTGGCCGAAGGTTTCAAGGATGTCTGGATTGGCTGTCGACATGCTGATGCCGCTGGCTTTGACGAAGCCTGGGAACGCGGTATACACGGGTGCGTAGCCTAGGGCGAAAAGGATCGACGCGGTTTGCTGGATCGTGACGCCGTTACGTTGCTTATCCTGGCCGTAAAGATCGATAGACTGCTCGTATGTGATGCCCAGCGCGTTCGCGAGCGTGGCGATGCCGCAATCAAATGGGGTGCGTTGACTGATCATCAGCTGAGCTCGCTTGTCTTGGTCTTTGCGAGCAACAGGGCATCGGATTGCTGTTGTTGGAGTAGCTGATCCAGGTCGTTGTCGCCCGACATGGATGGGATCAGGGCGATACCAGTGCTGGATTCTTCGCTTACTTCTTGCCTGATAGTTACTTCTTTGCGATTCCAGTCACCAAATTCTTCCGGCATACGACGAGACAGGAGACGAGCAGCCTGGTTGGCATCGCCTTCTTTGATCGCCTTCATCACGGCATCAATAGCAGGCTTACATGACTTCGCCTTGGCTAGGTCTACGCGCTCCAAAAATTCCAACAGCAAGAGCTCATCTTTGGTTAAGTCAGACTCGTCTTTGCCTTCTTCCTCGATCTCTTTAGCAGCCTTTTGCCACACATAAAAAGTGGACGACGGCACACCTGCGCATCCACAGGCGATCTTCAAACTGGTCGTCTGAGTGATGTACTTTTCGAGATCACTGATGATCTTTTTCGTGAGTGCCTTGGTCGCCATCAGTCACTCCAAAAACCTAACGCCGTACTTGGCAATCATCAGGCTGTCGGAGATGCCATCGAAAGTCCTACGCTTAATTTCGCCTTTACGCTTATAGGGCTTTCCGTAAATAAGCTCTTCGCCAAAAATCTCGTAAGCAATTTCGGCGACTTGATGCTTAGATAGTCCAATGAGCCCCTGAAAGCCCTTCCATTCTTGTGGCCTTGAATACCTAACGTCTGGGCACAGGCACTCAGCAACGGCCCGGACAACACCGAACGCATCACCGAAACTGAACATGGAATTAACACCATTGCCAGGCATAGCGCCAACCAGCTCCACGACCGTTAGTTCAGGCTGATGAAGAGTGATGAAGTCAAATATGGGGCGCGGATCAACGCGACATTTTTCGCCGCCGAGGTTTATAGTTGGCATGTGCATCGACGCAATCAGGTTGAATTGCTCATCGATAACGGATAACCCACCATCCTTGCCTGGATCAATCCCCAAGATTTTTCGCATGTCGTGCTCTTTATTATTATTCTTATGCACCTATTGTAACACTATTATAAGGCTTTTATTTGTGCGCAAAATTTAAGCAAAAAAAAGAGCCATCGTGGCCCTGTGTTTTTTGTACGTCATGTAGTTTTGGTGTTTCAGCGTTTGCGCTTCATTCTCTTTGCGAGACTGTAGCTGTTCGGCTTTGCGTCGTACCGCAGGGGCTCTTTGCTTTCGAGTTGCTCAGTAAGTGTATTGAGTCCTTTCCCGACGTTTTCAACCAGCCAGCCGAAGTGTTCAGTTTTCTTGAATTTTTCCACTTCACCCATGTAGCAATAGTCGAAGCCATTGTTTACGCACCACTCTTCGAGAGTCATCCTGGTGCCGTCTTTTCTTGGTGGCCTTGAGAATGTCCAGGGACAGGTGATATCTCTTGACTGAAACACGAAGATGAAATGGACGTGGTTTTGCTTAGCGGAGTTGACGTATTTCTTGGCGTCAGTAAGAGTGGATATTCTGCCCTTACATTCCCAGACGATACGACTGTTCAGGATTTCGTTAGTATCTGATTGATATGTGCTCTGGATAACGTAATCGAGCTTAAATCGTTCAGGTTCGTATTCGTACCCAACCAGGCCACCAAATTCAAACTCGTAAGCTTCGTTGTGAGACCTGTAGGGCTTGTAAACCGGATAGACCGACGGAAGCATGACAATCTCTTCACCCGCTTCCAAAACACCTGTGCGCTGTCGATTGTATGTATTCCACTCAACACCTTCCATCGCACGCAGGCTCTCGTCAATCGTGTACTTCAGAAGATTACGATCAATAGATCTGCTTCCGGAGAGAAGAAGGATGCGGGCTTCATCAAGTAGCTTAGGATTTGGGTTCGCGGGGTCAAAGACCTCAGGAGCGTCATTGAGAATGACTGAGTGTTGCTTGACGCTTTTCTCTACAATAGACCAGAGTTTACTGTCCTTGTTCTTGAGTTCAGCCTCAAACAGCTTTTCAATATCAAGCTCTACATAAGAAGTCATGGCCTTTCCTTTTTTATTCTTGCTATACCTTTCATCATAAATATGAGCATTTGGCCGTTCAATAGCTTTTAGCAAGTTTGTCAAAATATTTATATTGGGTATATTGCAGCGCCTTCCTTGGCGCTTGGTACATCAGATGTAGCGGGTCATTTGAGCCAGGGATTTCGCAGTGATCACGTAGAAGAACTGCTTGCCTGTTGTCTCGTGCTTTTTGACGACAAGTCCGAACTGACTGAAGATCTTCGTAATATCAGCTTTCTTTGCCTGGTCGCTTTTGGCGGAGCTAATCCTGATGCCGGTTTTGAGGACGTCAGTGCGGA
The DNA here is from genome assembly GCF_049310525.1 of Pseudomonas sp. GZD-222. Taxonomy (NCBI): domain Bacteria; kingdom Pseudomonadati; phylum Pseudomonadota; class Gammaproteobacteria; order Pseudomonadales; family Pseudomonadaceae; genus Pseudomonas; species Pseudomonas sp. GZD-222. The sequence continues at coordinate 7,971 of NZ_JBMOWO010000015.1, read as the reverse complement.
TCGCGTTCAGGCTGTCGAAGAGTGCGACACTTTGATCACCTGTCCAACCGTTGCCCGATTTCATTGCGGTCAGTGCTGGCTTCAGCAAAGCCATTACCTTTTTCGTGCTGCGCTCATCTGTTGCGGCAAGGGCTTCAGTGGTGCTCATCAGCTCGCGGAATTTGATGATTTTAGATTCACCTTCGCCATGTCCCCAGATCATCGCGTCATCCAGATCAAAGTCCGATACCTTCATCACCTCAATTGCCCTTGCACGAGACGCCTCCATGTATTCCTGTTCATTTACCGAGCCGAACTCTTGAACACGCTGAGCAGTCACTGGGTCAGCCTTGACGGCGTTGTTGAGGCCTTTGGCTACGTCACGCTTAACAGCCTTGCGGGACTGACTGTCTGCTTTGAATCCAGCCAGAGAAAGGTCATCGTCATGCTCCAGAATCTCGACAGCGAATCCACGCACCAGGAGGCTTGCGGGTAACGTGCTTTGAATGTTGTCGCGCAACCAGGCTTCGTTTTTTCGGTGCGTGTACTCCAGGAACTGGAACTGCAGAGCACTGAGTTCTGATCGCACGAGAGCTTCGGCCTTAGCTCGTTCGCCTTCCTTGAAGCTCAGGGTCGCGAGCAGGTAGTCGAGGCACACGGGCTTGCACTTGTACGACGCCTCAACAACTTCAGACTTGCTGTACTGGGGTTGTTTGATGCCGACCACAAAGGACGTGGCAGTGCGGTCACGGCGAAGCATCTGGATCGCGTCACTCGGCACTACCTGGCCTTGGAATATTCCGTAATGCGATTTGAAGTGACCCGACGTGATCGAGAGAGCAGATGTGATGACGGGGCTGTAAATCACGACCTGGTGAGTCGTTACATTCGGGTTCGCAATGAACGCGGCTTGCTCAGGCCATTGGGCATTGCCAGCCGTGATCACCAGCACCGCAGGGCCACCATTCTTCTCAATCGACTTTGCGATGGCCAAGGCCTCTTTAACCGCATCGCAAGCGATCAGCGTGTTCGTCCTGCATGCCGACTCAATGGCCAGTGCACGAACGTGATTGATATCGCCGGTTTGCACCTTGATACCAGCGTGGGCAGCTGGCTTCTTGAACAGCTTGTAGTCGCCGATCATTTCAGCGCAGCGTGCGTCGATGTCAGCGTCGGACATGATGACGTTAGGCGTGTTTTTGACGACAAAATTCAAGGTTTCCCACACGCTCTGGCGGTTCTTCACTTCACCGCCCAGGACGTGCGAGATCACTTGGGAAGCTTCGTCGATGACCACCAGGTCGACTTCTGAGATGAAGCGTTTGAATTTCAGGGCGTTGAGAGAGTTTACGACGATCTTCAGGCCCTTCGCGTTGAGCAGGACTTCAGGTTGGTCACACTCGTCGTAGCTGACGATGCCGGGTAGGTTTGCCAGGGTTTTGTTGATTGATCGTCTGTGAGAGATCACGAGGACTCTTTTGCCTGCGGCGAGGTATGCCTTCAAGACGGGTTCGTTGATTTGCGTCGACTTGCCGGAGCCTGTTCCTGCACATACAAGAACCTTGCCGCCACCCCTCAGAAACTCATCACGAACTGCTTCCATGCTTTCAATACTCACCCCGGCGTCGTTCAGGGGGTTTGTCTTGGTGTTCATCCTGTCGGTCAAGACTGCGAGTTTGCTGGTGATGAGAGCCTCGCAAGCGTCTTGAGTGCGTCCTGTTGCTTCAGCGAGAGCCTGGGCTTTCTCCTGGGTTTTGCCGGAGACAAATACATCACGAGCGATCTCAAACGCGGCTGCGTCGAGTGCCTTGTCGCTGCTGTCGGCTTTAACGATCATCAGAGCGATTGCGATTTTTGACATCGTGTAAATCGACTTCGTGATCTGGCCGTCATTCGCGCTGTGGAGTCCTGATGCTGTCTTATAAGCAACTGAAATGGCGTTGAGGACGTTGCCCTCGATTGACATGAGTCGAGTAGTGTTCGCGTACTCTCTCAGCTCAAGAGCAGTTGCAAGGGCTTCTCTGTTGTTTTCGATAACTACAGTTTTTGATGCGTTGTTCATATTGCATTCCTTTTCTTTTTTGGAGCTCTCACACTCCGATGAATCTAGTATTGAAAATGAGCAAGCAGTGCCGCAATCCCCCTGTCGAGAGTTAGGTAAAGTAATTAAGTCGGGTATACGTAAAACTCTTCAACTGTCGCACTTCAGGTTTCTCTGAATCAAAGGAGTGGGAACCACCCCATCTACTCTTTCAATCCATGTTTCTTTCTTAAATAAAGAGTGGGTAGGTGGGGTGCCCCGGAGCAACAGGACTATATCTTTGATTCAGAGGAACCGCTCGGTCAACACCCTAATTGAAATAAACACTAATGACCCAGCAATGAACACCTGAAGACCCATTCAAGACCCAACCAAAATATTTTATTGCACGAAGGTATTGCACGGCCCTTTGCTCCATTTGTTTAATAGATACAGATGAGCGCAAGACTCATTAAAAAGGAAGAGTGAAATGATTAACTACTCAACGCAATCCTGGGCTTCAACTAACACCCTGACATCATCTAAAGTCAGCAATCTGCATGAGCTTTTTGAGAAGAGCTTCGCAAGCCCACTTGTACTTGCAGATAAAGAACGCGCTCAGACTTTCGTACCTGCTAACTTTCGTGTTCCGGTACGCCACGCCGAAAACGTGATCAATTCCACGCTGGTTGTCTTCGATGTAGATCAGAAGCTGGGAGAGGGATATGACGACGACATGATTCAGCTCGAAGAAGTTGAAGATGCCCTGATCGACCTATGTCTTGAGCACGTCGTATACACCAGTCATTCGCACGCCCCTGAAGCCCCACGCTTCCGAATCATCCTGAAGCCCTCGCGCCCGGTTTTCCCTGAAGAGCACGACACGATCTACGCTGCCATCCTTGAGCAGATTGACGAGTTCCTGGGAGGACGCATGCTCCGGGCGCTAGACCCTTGCTGGAAGAGCTTGTCGCACTGCTTCTATGTGTACACAGCGCATCCTGAGCGCAAGCAGTTCGCTATCAGCTTCTATAACCCCGGAAACCCAGCCGATGTCGACGACTACAAGCTGCATCAGTCGACCTATGGCCTTGATGTCGAATACAAGCCTGGCGCTCCTCGTAAAGCCACAGGTGGGACAGGTGCAAGAGGAAGGTCTTATCAGCTCAACCGCATTGTTGGTGGCATGATCACCTCGTCAACGGAAGACGAAATTGCTCAGCGATTGTTTGAGTTCGATAACACTGAGCACGCTGGAGATGGATATTTCCGAGACAGACAATACACCCGTAACCGTCCACGCCCAGGTGAGACCGAGGAAGCCGCAGCATGGCGTTCTTGCAAGATCTTCGCGAAGTCACACATAAATTCTCTAAAGCGCAAATTCCGCAAACAAGACGACATCAAGATCGTTGACGCGAAAGCACAATCCCGAGAGCCGATGCCAACCCACGACGCGATGGTCAAGTTCAGGTCTGTCAAAAACCAACCAACCAAAAAAGGAGGACAATCAGCGCTAGTTGAAATGCAGGTAATGTCAGGTGAGCACGCCGGACGACACTTTTGGCACAGGTTTTATGGCGACGGCAACCACCCAACGGCAATCAAAATTAGTAAATCAATACAAGACAAAATCGCCAAAGCCACCAAAACGGATATGCAACAACTGATGGACTTGATTAAAGCGGAGGGCCATATAGTTCTTGCAAGAATTAAACAAAACCCTGGAACTAACGGATTCCCTGCGCAGAACGAAATCGGTGACTTACATTTGTCAACAAGCCACACAAACTAAAAGAATGTGGTATCATTAGTCATGCCTTGAAGTTTAACTCCTTTTCCTTCTTGGTTTGCCCACTAGCCCCGCTCGGTCTCTCTCCCGGCGGGGCTTTTTTATGCGCGCAGGATTAACACTAAGGCTATCAGAGTATAGTTTAAGAATACTTTGATTAAGGGTATGCCCTGCGTAGACTGTTTAATAAAGTGCAGGTTGCGCCTTGACGGACACTGGGAAAACATTTCTCATGTATTGACACAAGCGAGCCAGCTTGAGTGAGCTCCCTGGAATGATACCTGGCGCTCCAACGGTGTAGTGGTGGTGCTGACAGTCAAGATGACGAGCGCTGCTGAGCTTTTAGATATGCAAAAGGAAATCGTACAACAAATGGGCTTTTTGACCGAGGAAGACATGACTGGCGTCTTCAAGGTTACGAGAACCACGCTCGAAAATTGGCGCCGTCATGGAACCGGCCCGATCTACGCCCATGTCGGCAATCAGTTCTTCTATCCCATCCAAGCAGTAAGTGAGTTTCTCACAGGAAGGTTGCGGAAAGTGGTCAGTCAATGATGGAGCTTGCTGCCGTTCAAACAGCTACTCGTGACAGCCTGGCTAATGGTTTGGGTTTTATGACTGAAGAGCAGCTCGCACTACTGGCAATGGTCAAGCCATCCACAGTGGAGGACTGGCGGAAGCGAGGAAACGGCCCCAGCTACACTCGCTTCGGATCAGCATATTTTTACGACATTAACGACGTTAAGGAGCACCTGCGGTCGTTGACTAAGCAAAAGAGCAGAGAGGCCATCCTTCGGTCGATTTAATCTGCTGGAAGGCTCTTTGCTGCTTGAACACCAAGCAGGTCGCTGAACGCCTTCTGCACGTCCTTGGCTTTGATATGCGTGTATCTCCGGAGCATTGCCCAATCGCGGTGACCGGAGATCAGCGCCACTTGCTCGATCCGAAGCCCCACGGTAAAGAGCTTACCAATAGCTCCATGCCGCAAATCGTGGAAATGCAGGTCTTCGATTTCGCACTTCTGGCAAATCCTGGTGAAAGATGAGCTAACCGATCTCTGATTGAACGGGAATACTCGCCCTTTCTTACGTTCACCAACATGCGTCATAACAATGTCCCAGGCTGCTGGAAGCAGTGGCACCGTCTGGTCGTTCCCTAGTTTTTCCTGGGGGTGCTTTCTGTTTCTGATTACGACTGTCTTGTCTTCGTAGTTAATGTCTTCGATCAGAATCGAGCACACCTCCTCCTGGCGCATCGCGGATGCCAGTGCAAACGCTATCAGATGGGGCATTGGAATTTGTAGTCGTGAGCCCTTGGCTTCATAAGCTTCGAAGATCTTCTCAAGCTCAGATTCGGTTGCCTCTCTCTCCCTTCTGTTGCTTCTAGTGCTGATTCCCCTTCGCGCAAGACTCCCTCGAATTTCGTTCGCAATGCCTGCATTCACATCGTAATGCTTAACGTCACGAGCCCAGTGCAGGATCGTGGAAATATACGAGAGATCAACAGCGATAGTGACGCCGGAAACGGTGGTGCCAGCCTGGGTTTTTGTCTTCACTCGCCTGTCGACGAACTCACGAAGGTGAAGGATTGAGAAATCCGACATGAGCACACCCTTGAACTCGGACTTCAGCCTTACCAGGGTTGCTTTCTTATTTTTACCATGCGGCTTCACCGGATCTGTCTCTTCGACATACTTGTCAATGAAGTCAGCGAATGTCGATCCCTTTGGGGGTTTAGCTGTCCCAATGGCATTGATGCTCTCTAGCTTGCTCTCCATTTCAGCTGCCCAGCGCTTGGCATCAGCATGCTTCTTGAAGGTCTCTCCCTTGCGCACGCCATTTCTCATCACCTGAGCGCGCCAGCTGCCGCTCGGAAGCCTTACAATACTCGCCATCGTGTGCAATCCGTGTTCAGTCCTAGACACCTGAATAATACGCTGCACACACACCTCATGCACACCGCGTGTGCAACGAAGCTACACACGAAGGCATTTTAGTGAATTTCAACGATAGAAAAACCGTTATAAATCAAGGCGTTATAAGTAGACGGTTCTCGGTTGCACCCATGATGGACTGGACTGACCGCCACTGCCGGTTCTTCCTGCGCCTGCTCTCCAGCAATGCCCTGCTTTATACCGAAATGGTCACCACCGGCGCCCTGCTGCATGGCGATGCCGGGCGCTTCCTGCGTCATGACGAGGCCGAGTACCCCTTGGCCTTGCAACTGGGTGGCAGCTTACCGGCGGATCTGGCCGCATGCGCCAAGCTCGCGCAGGATGCCGGTTACGATGAGGTCAATCTCAACGTCGGCTGCCCGAGCGACCGGGTGCAGAACAATATGATCGGCGCCTGCCTGATGGCCCATCCGGCGCTGGTGGGCGATTGCGTCAAGGCGATGCAGGATGCGGTGCAGATTCCGGTGACGGTCAAGCACCGTATCGGGATCAACGGCCGCGACAGCTATGCCGAGTTGTGCGATTTCGTCGGCCAGGTGCGCGACGCCGGCTGCCGCAGTTTTACCGTGCACGCGCGGATCGCGATTCTTGAGGGGCTGTCGCCGAAGGAGAATCGCGAGATTCCGCCACTGCGCTACGACGTCGCCGCACAGTTGAAGACGGATTTTCCGGATCTGGAGATCATCCTCAACGGTGGTATCAAGACCCTGGCCGAGTGCCAGGAGCATTTGCAGACCTTCGACGGGGTGATGCTCGGGCGTGAGGCGTATCACAATCCGTATGTGCTGGCCGAGGTCGACCAGCAGCTGTTCGGCAGCCAGGCGCCGGTGATCAGTCGCAGTGAGGCACTGGCCAAGCTGCGCCCTTACATTGCCGCGCATCTGGCCTCCGGCGGCGCCATGCACCATGTTACCCGTCATATTCTCGGCCTCGGCCAGGGCTTCCCGGGCGCGCGCAAGTTCCGTCAGCTGCTCTCGGTGGACATCCACAAGAGCAAGGATCCACTGGCCCTGCTCGACCAGGCCGGCGAGCTGCTGCAGGGTCGCTAGCGCCGGAACCTGTGCGCCTCTGGACACTCGAAGGCTTATCCCTTCGCCCCGCCTGCCAGCCAGCCCTTGAGCGGCTGGCAGCGCTCGGGTAATGTCGATCCATTGCACAGGACAGAGCACGCCCATGACCTCCAAGCTGGAACAACTCAAGCAGTTCACCACTGTGGTTGCCGACACTGGTGATATCGATGCCATCAGCCGTCTGAAACCGGTCGATGCCACTACCAACCCTTCCCTGCTGCTCAAGGCCGCCGCCATGCCCGGCTATGCCGAGCTGCTCCAGCAATCGGTCGCACACAGCAAGGGCGATGCCGGCCTTGCCTGTGATGCCTTTGCCGTGGCGGTGGGCGCTGGCATCCTCAAGGTGATTCCGGGGCGTATCTCTACTGAAGTCGACGCGCGCCTGTCATTCGACCAGCCCGCACTGCTGGCCAAGGCTCGGCAGTTGATCGCGCTCTATGAGCAAGCCGGTGTCGGCCGCGACCGTGTGCTGATCAAACTGGCCTCGACCTGGGAAGGCATCCGCGCCGCCGAAGTACTGGAAAAGGAAGGCATCCAGACCAACCTGACCCTGCTGTTCTCGTTCGCCCAGGCCCAGGCCTGCGCCGACGCCGGGGTGTTCCTGATTTCGCCGTTCGTGGGCCGTATCTACGACTGGTACAAGAAATCCACCGGCAAGGAATACGTGAGCGCCGAAGACCCGGGCGTGCAGTCGGTGACGCGAATCTACGACTACTACAAGACCAACGGCTACAACACCGTGGTCATGGGCGCGAGCTTCCGCAATATCGGCCAGATCGAGCAACTTGCCGGTTGCGACCGCCTGACCATCAGCCCCGAACTGCTGCAGCAGTTAAGTGAAGACCAGGGCGAGCTGCCCCGCATCCTCAAACCGGGCAACAAGGGTGAAGCCCGCCAACACCTGAGCGAGGCGCAGTTCCGCTGGGCTTCCAACGAAGATGCCATGGCTACCGAGAAGCTGGCCGAGGGTATTCGCCAGTTTGCCCGGGACCAGGAAAAGCTTGAGGCGTTGTTGGCAGCAAAGGCTTGATACAAATCGGCATTTGCCACTGAGGCGAGGAATGCTGAGTATCCTCGCTTTTTTACGGCCTTGACGGCCTCATCGCGGGGGGAAAAGACCCCCCACACCAACGGTGAGGGGAGGTGGAGCCACCGA
>NZ_JBMOWO010000014.1:0-13710 GCF_049310525.1 Pseudomonas sp. GZD-222 | reverse complement strand
CCCCCCTCGTGGGCCAGCCCCCCTCCCCCCTCCCCTTTTGCCCCCTCCCCCCCCCGCGATGCTTTTGATTGTGCTTTACAGAGAAGTTGATGCCTGAACCTTCCGTACTGCCGGCCGTATTGGCCGGCCCCTTGCTGCGTCGCCTCGAACCCACGCGAATGGTGTTCTGGCTAGTCGGCTCGCAAGCGCTGCAACCGACTTTGTCGCTGAGCTGTCCGGATATCACGCCGACGATTGATTGCCAGGTCATCGCCATCGGCCGCCAGGCGTTCGTACACCTGATCGACATTCACCTCGACAACGCATTGCCCTGCGATGTACACATCGACTATGACCTGATCCTGCAGACCGCCGACGGTGTCCAGGGCATCGCCGAATGGGCCCCGCACCTGCTCTACGAAGGCGCTCGCCAGCCCAGCTTCGTCCTGCATTCGCGCCTCGAGCAACTGCTCCACGGCTCATGCCGCAAGCCCCATTACCCGGCTGCCGATGGTTTGCTCTGCGCAGATCGCCTGCTGATGGAGTGTTCCGACCCCAAGTCGCGCCCTGCCCTGCTGATGATGAGTGGCGATCAGGTCTACGCCGACGACGTCGCCGGACCAATGCTACGGGCGGTCCATGCCTTGATCGAGCGCTTGGAGCTGTTTGACGAGCGCCTGCAAGGCGCAGTGGTCGATAACAGCACCGCACTCTATCGACACCCAGCCAGCTATTACCACCGGGCCGACCTACTGCCCGCGCTGGAAAGCAACGAGACCCTGCGTGAGCGCTTCTTCGGTGGTGCGCGCAAGCCAATCTTCACCAGCAGCAACGCTGACAACCACCTGGTGACCTTCGCCGAGGTCATGGCCATGTACCTGCTGGTCTGGTCGCCCGTACCCTGGACACTGATCAACCCGCAGATGCCGCAGGGGCTCACGGTGCAACGCCAGGATCGATACCAGCAGGAGCAACAGCTGATCCACGGATTTGTCGACGGTTTGAGCGGCGTGGCACGGGTACTGGCGCATGTCCCCAGCCTGATGATTTTCGACGATCACGACATCACCGATGACTGGAACCTGTCGGCACAGTGGGAAGCAACCGCTTACGGCCATCCCTTCTCCAAGCGCATCATTGGCAACGCACTGCTTGCCTACCTGTTGTGCCAGGGCTGGGGCAACGATCCCGACACCTGCCGCGAGCTGGTGCAAAAATGTCAGGCATTGACCCACAGCGCCCTGCCCGACCAGCACCTGGATGCCCCGCTGCAGGACGCGCTGATCGATGAGGTGTTGCGCTTTCAAGGCTGGCAGTTCGTGCTGCCAAGCAATCCACCGCTGCTGGTACTGGATACCCGCACCCGCCGCTGGCGCAGTGAAAGCAACCTGAAAAAGCCTTCCGGCCTGCTCGATTGGGAGGCCCTGAGCGAACTGCAACAGGCCCTGCTCGACCACCCCTCGGCAATCATCGTCTCCCCTGCACCAATATTCGGCGTCAAGCTGATCGAAACGGTGCAACGGATATTCAGCTGGCTGGGCTACCCGCTGCTGGTCGACGCTGAAAACTGGATGGCCCACCGCGGCGCGGCGCAGGTGATCCTGAACATCTTCCGACACTCGCGCACACCTGGGCATTACGTGGTGCTTTCCGGTGACGTGCACTATTCCTTCGTCTACGAAGTACTGATCCGACACCGACAGCGCAGCCCGCACCTCTGGCAAATCACCAGCAGTGGCATCAAGAACGAGTTCCCGCGACGCTTGCTGGACACCTTCGATCGCCTCAACCGCTGGCTGTATTCGCCACGCTCGCCACTCAACTGGTTCACCAAGCGCCGGCTGATGGAAGTGATTCCTCGCACGCCCAGCCACAGCAAGGCTGGCGAGCGGCTATGGAACAGCGCAGGCCTGGGCCAGGTGTTTTTCAATGAAGAAGGTCAGCCAGCACGGATTTTTCAACTCAACGCCGACGGCGCGGCGCCGACCGAGTTTCCACCCAGGGCAACAGAATAGACAGAGGTAGCAGCAGGCGCCCGACGGCGCCTGCGAGCCAGGTCAGGTGCGCTCGAGGGCGTTGACCAGGTCGTGGAAGGCTTCACGGTTGGAATCGTTCAGGCCCATGAGGATCTTGTGTGCCTCCAGAACCTTGGAGCGCACGACATCCTCGTTCTGGTCCTGGGAAGGCAGGTCGGTCAGGCACTCAGGGCATGGGATCGGCCGGTCAACGATGTTGAACACCTGGTCGAAGCCCATTGACTGCAACAACCGCGAGATATCCGGGTTGGTGGTCACCACGGTCGGCAACAGGCCGACCTTCTGGCGCGACAGGATCGAGAGTTTGGCCAGCAAACCCAGGGTGGTGCTGTCGATGCTTTCGGTTTCAGTCAGATCGATGACGATCGCCGAGAAATCCAGCGCCGTGAAGATCTTTTCAATAGTCGCATCCAGCGCTGAACACAAGGTCAGGCGCACTTCGCCGACAAACTTCAGAACGAAGGTGCCGTTCTGTTCAGCGAACTGGATTCTTCCCGTACTCATTGAAGGTTCCTGCTCAACACCAATAGGGCGATATCATCCGGCATCTCCCCAAGCGTAGCTAATCCGAATCGTTGGCGTAGCCCATCCAGACTACCACCTGCGGCCTTGATAATCTCTGGCAAGGCCGTTTCTTTATCTTTGAGTGTCTTCCCAGGCAAAAGGTCCAGAATGCCATCAGAGAGTAAGGTCAAGCTGAACTGCGGCGGCAACTCCAGGACATGGTCCTGGTAGCTGGCCTCCTCGAACAGTCCGACCGGCAAACCGCGCCCTTCCAGGTAACGGCTCTGGCCCGGGGTATAGAGCACCGGCAACGGCAAGTGGCCGCCGATGCTGTAGGTCATCAGCCCGGTGTCTTCATCGATCACGCCACCCACCATGGTCACATGCTTGCCCAGCTTGCAGTTGATCAGGCCGCGGTTGATGTGTCCAAGCACTTCCGAAGGCTTGAAGTCGCGCAGTCTGGAATTGCGCTTGAACTCGAACAACAGCCTGGTGGTCATGAACTTCAGGAGTACGGTGACGAACGCCGAGGAGGCGCCATGACCGGAAACGTCTGCCAGGTAAAACGCGATGCGTCGCTCATCCACCCGGAAATAGTCGACGAAATCGCCTGACAGGTACAACGAGGGAATGATCTGGTGCTCAAACGCCAGTTCGTCAGCCACCCAGGGGCTTTCCGGCAGCATGTTCATCTGCACCTGACGCCCGGCCGTCTGGTCCTCCTGCAACAGGTGCAGGCTGGCCTCCAGTTCGCGGTTGGCGGTTTCGAGCTTTTCCCGGTAACGCTGGTTTTCCAGCACCAGGCGCGCCCGATCCAGCGCACGGCGTACCGAGTGCTCAAGTACCGCGAGGTCTTCCAGAGGCTTGATCAGGTAGTCGGCAGCGCCCAGGCGCAACGCCTCCACCGCATCGTTCATCACCCCGGCACCGGAGACCACGATCACCGGCAATTCAGGCGCGCGCTCGGTGACCTGGCGAATCAGCTCCAGGCCGCCCATTTGCGGCATGCGCAGATCGCAGATCACTAGATCAGGCTGTTCCTGTTCGAAGACCTGGAGGCCCTGCTGGCCATTACTCGCTTGCAGGACACTGAAACCACTGTCTTCAAGGTAGGCGGCAAGACTCGCACGTACGACATCGTCGTCATCGATTATCAGCAGCGTCGCACTGGTTTTCTGCATGTGGGCAAACGGCGCCAGAATTAGGTTGGCGTAGGCGGCTCGACAAGGCATGAGCACACATACTGGATTTTCTTCTAGCCACTCTTATTAGAGTTGTAGGACAGGTCAGGCTGTCCGGCAACTAGCAGAGGTGCCCTGTAAGGCGCAGACGGTACTCCCATCTGCGGGGGGTTTCAAGGGTATGCCGATGCTCGCGGCTGCTCTTTGCCGGCTAAAGAGCCAGGAGTTATTTAGGCGATCACTTTCAGTTACTACAGAGCATATTGCTTGCCGGCCAGTACAGGCCCTCCAGGCCAAACGGCCGGAGGGCTACAACCACCTGTTTCAAAAGTCTACGGAGGCCGACAGCTGTAACGTACGCGGGTATCCGGGAGAAATCGCCCCATACGAAGCGACACCCGACCAGTACTCGCGGTCAAAGACGTTTTGCACCGTGGCCCGGAATGTCGTCGGCCGACCTTCGATCCTGGTGGCGTAGCGCGCCCCTGCATCGATGCGCGTCCAGGCATCCAGCTCCTGAGTGTTGGCCTGATCGATATACTGACTACCGGTGTAGATCGCACCGCCGGTGACGGTGAAACCCTCAACCCAGGGCGTATCCCACTCAGCCCAGAAGTTGGCTTGCACGTCAGGTACGCCAACCGGCTCATTGCCTCGATTTGCGCGAGTGGCCGAATCGGTCAGTTCACCGTCGAGCAGTGTCACGCCACCCAGCAAACGGGTACCCGGCGCCACTTCGCCGAACATACTCAGTTCAATCCCGCGGTTACGCTGTTCCGCCTGGACCGAGAACAGGTTGCCTGCGCCCAGCTCGCCACTGGGCTTCTGGATCTGGAACAAGGCCAAGGTGGTCATGAACGTGCCCTTTTCGAGCTTCACCCCAAGCTCGTGCTGCCTGGACTCATAAGGCGCGAAGGCCTCGCCGGCGTTGTCTGCGGTAGCCGGGGCGATATCACCTTTACTCAAACCCTCGACGTAGTTGTAATAGAACGACACGTTTTCCCATGGTTTGACCACAACCCCCAACAACGGCGTTGTCGCGCTATCGTCGTAGCGGGAAGTAACCGCACCGGTGGCGCTGTAGTTGCGCGACTCGATATCCTGCCGGCGCACACCCAAGGTCAGTTGCAGCCGCTCCTCAAGCACCGACAAGGTGTCGGTGAGTGCGACGCCAGACAGTTGCGACTCTGAAATCCGCAACACGTCCGGGGCATTGATGTGCTGCTTGGGCACGTCTACCGGATGGTAGATGTTCGAGAGGATTGCAGTGCCGTTGGTGATACCCCTGGACAGTTCGTCCTGATACCGGGTCGCCATGAGCGTGGTGGTATGGTTGACCGGACCGGTATCGAAGATGGCACGAATTCCGATATCAGCCGTTGAACGATCGACATTGAATTTGTAGTAGCCAGGAATGTTGCTGGTATCGCCTGCTTCGTTAAGGATTCGCGGCACCTGGTCCGACATGCGTTTGACATCTGCCTTGCCGCCACCGGCATGGGCAAACACGGTCAGCGCATCACTGAGGTCATACTCCCCACCCAGCAATGCCGACTGTTCCCGGGTTTCCGACCAGCCCCAATCTTGCGGCAAATTGGTACGGCCATGGGGGGCTGAGGGCACATCAATACCCGGAGCGACGGTAAAGGGGCGTGAGGCCGCATCCCACTGCTCTTTCTGGCTGATGAAGTCAAGGTTCAAGCGCAGGCGTTCCCCTTGATAATCCAGAGCGATGGCACCGATATCCAAGGCTCTTTCCTGGTTATCAATGGCGGTATCTCCCTGCGCGGCACTGCCGTTAAAACGCACACCCCATTCCTTCTCTTCCCCGAAACGACGGCTGACATCGATATGGCCGCCCGCCTGGGTGTCGGCGCTATAGCTGGCGGTGAATCGGGTCAGGTCATCGGCGAGAGCACGCTTGGGCACAATGTTGATCACACCGCCCACGCCACTGTTGGGCGAAATACCGTAGACCAAGGCACCCGGCCCTTTGAGCACTTCAACACGCTCGGCATACTCGGTGAACACACGGTAGTTGGGTGCCACGCCGTACACCCCATCGAAGGCCAATTCCCCCAAGTTGCCTTCGCCCACCGGAAAGCCGCGAATGAAAAAGGAGTCGACAATCCCGCCCGTCTGCCCCGTGGATCGCACTGACGGGTCACGCTCCAGGGCATCGGCAACGGTCACAGTCTGCAGATCGGCAAGGGTTTTGGCGGTGTAGCTGGTTACGCTGAAGGGCGTATCCATTACCTCTTTATTGCCAAGCATCCCCACTCGCCCACCGCGAGCGACCTGCCCACCGGCGTAAGCGTCAGGCAGTGCATCAGCGCGCGTGCTGTAGGCATCGATGTTGGTAACAGCAAGCGTCAGGCCATCACCGCCCGGTTGCTTGATCAAGGTGTAGCTGCCATCGTCGCGTTCGACCAGATCCAGGCCACTGCCAGCGAGCAGCTGCGCAACCCCGTCACGTACCGAGTAGGCGCCTGACAGGCCCGGACTGTGAAGCCCATCGGTCAACGCCGGCTCGAACGACAACGCGATTCCGGACGCCATGGCAAAGCTGGAGAGTGCGCGCCCCAGAGGACCTGCCGGAATGTCATAGGTTTTGCTGGCAACAGCATCCAGCTGCTGGGGTACGGCAGACCAGGCATTGGCGCTTCCTGCTGCCAGAGCGAAACTCAGCATAGCGGTGCGAACGGCTTTTGCTAATGTGCATTCACCGCGAGGACGACTTGCAACAGACATGACAGGTGGATCCTATGGGCTGGGTTAAAAGTGGTTTTCACTCCTATTGCCAGCCCAGGTGCAAAAAAGTATCACCCGCCAAGCACTTTATTTTCAGCCAACTTGTTGCTCAGCGGGCGGAGAGCAAAATCCAGTAGCCATTCATATGTGTTGTCAGGGCTAGCGGATAGGTCTGCACAAGCATATTCAAGGTGCGCTGAGTGTCGTTGAGCGGAAAGGCGCCCGATATGAGCAGATTGGCAATGGCCGGATCACAGCGTACGAAGCCGCGCCGATAGCGCGCCAACTCGGCAACAAAATCATCCAGCCTCATCCTGTCAGCCAGCAGCATGCCTTGAGTCCAGCCAGTAATGCTGTTGTCGGCTGGGCCGACCCTGCTGGCTGCCTGCGCATCGAAGTCGGTTTTTTCACCTGCCCGTACCACCAATGCCTCGCCCCCCACAGCATTGACCGGCTCAACCTTGATCGCCCCCTCGAAGACAGCGAGATACGTACGCCCGGCGCGCTCGCGAACGGTAAAGCGCGTACCCAGTGCTTGCATGAGTCCCTCGCCGGTTCCAACCCGCAGCGGTCGGGACGGGACAAGCGTGTCCGGGGCGGTCTGGACCAGGATTTCGCCCCGACGCAAGCGAATGAAACGCTGACTGGCATCGAAACGCACATCGATCGCCGAATCGGTGTTGAGCACGACACGGGTTCCATCGGCCAGTGTCAGCTCGCGGCGCTCGCCAATGGGCGCGCTGTAGTCTGCCATCCAGCCTTGCTGCTCGGTCACTGTCCAGGTTGCCCAGGCTGCAGGCCCCAACGCAAGCAATGCGGCCAATCGCGTAACCAGCGCGCGACGGCTCGGGTCCGGCGGGCGATCCAGTGCCGACATGGATACCGCCGGTGGCAAGCCTTCCAGTTTGCTCATCAATAATTCGGCACGGCGCCAGGCGGCCTCACGTTCAGGGCTGCTGTTACGCCAAACGATCCAGGCGGCCTTCTGCGCATCGGTGACATCGCTGGCACCCAAACACATCAGCCATTCGGCCGCCTCATCAAGCACGTCGGGGCCTATCGCGTCGGTACGATGTGTGTCGGTCATTTACCCCACCAACGCCAGGCACTGCAAAAATGCCTGCTTCATATAGCGCTTGACAGTAATGAGCGACACGCCGATTTTTTCGGCAATGTCTTCGTACTTCATGCCGCCTATCTGAGACAACAAGAAGGCGCGCCGGACCAATGGCGGCAGGGTATCGAGCATGGCGTCAATTTCGTGCAGGGTCTCCAGCACCAGCAAGCGAGTCTCCGGTGAGGGCACCTCCGGCGCTGGGAGCGCCGCCAACGCGGCGAGATAGGCGCGCTCCAGTGCCTTGCGCTGACACCAGTTGGCGAGGATACCGCTGGCGACACAGTTGAGATATGCGCGGGGTTCTTCGAAAACGCTGACATTCGAAGCCAGGACTCGTACAAAGGTATCCTGCACCAGATCAGCCGCATCCATGGCATTACCCAAGCGCTTGCGCAATCGGGCATACAGCCAACCGTGATGGCCGCTGTAGAGCGCTTCGATGTTGCGCAGGTGGTTGCTGTTAGCGGAAAGTGATTCGCTCATGACTGCGACAATATTTTGCAATTGATAATTATTTGCAATCTTAATTTAAAGCAGAACCTCGGCGCAATGCTGAACCGCAGACATGAAAAAGGCGGCCCTTGGGCCGCCTTTTTCATTGGCGCAACGATTAAAAGTCGTCTTTGACTTCGCCATCCTTGACCTTGAACTCGCGGTTCTGCAGGTAAGCGTTGCGGATAAACACGTACTTGTCGCCGCTGATCAGCTTTTCGGCCGACAGCAAGCTGGCGCGGGTATCGACGACATCCACGGCAATCGCGGTGTTGCGGGTCGGCACGTGGTCGATGTAGCGGTAGGGTTCGGTATAGGTGTCCGGGTACTTGCCGATGGCATCACGTACAGTGCTTGGGCCAAGCAATGGCAGCATCACGTAAGGGCCACTGCCTACGCCCCAGTAACCCAGGGTCTGACCGAAGTCTTCGTCGTTACGTTGCAGGCCCATCTTGGTGCCGACATCGAAGAAACCGCCCAGACCGAAGGTGGTGTTGACGATCAGGCGGGCGGTATCGACGCCTGCAGCGTGAGGCTTGAGCTGCAGGACGTTGTTGGCCAGGTTGGTGACATCGCCCAGGTTACGGAACATGTTATGGATGCCGTCTTCCAGGAACTGCGGGGTGACCGCCTGGTAACCCTTGGCCAGCGGCTTGAGTGCGTAGGTGTCGACGGTGTCGTTAAAGGTAAAGATCGGGCGGTTGATACTCTCCCACGGATCTTCCTCGGTCGCCGCCTGGGCTGCGCCCAGCGGGGCCAGCAGCAGGCCGGCGCAAACACAGGCCCGGGTCATCCGATCGAACACGCCTGTACCGATCCTACGCATAGAGTTACTCCTCGACAGTCACTGCGCAGGACGTCAAGCGTCCTGCGCTAAAAAAGGAAACAAGTATAAAGGGTCTTCCACTGATAAACAGCCTGACACAAATGTGGTCACGATTTTGTGAACAACTGTGTAGCAGCACCGTCACCTAGACGTAACACGCCGAGTGTAGCCTGCGGGCTATTTCAGGGACGTTGCCATGTCAATCTCTCCCGCGATTACCGCTCTGCTGTTTGGCTTGCGCAATTGCCTGGTCGAAACGGGTACCAGCCCTGAACACTCCTTCCCCGCTCCAGGCGCACTACAGACCCTCGACTGGCTGCAACAGCAGCAGGTGCCGTGCGCCTGGATTGACGAGTTGCCTGCCACCGACACAGAGCGCCTGGCCGGGCAACTGCCGGCCTGGCTCAACGCCCATGCTGGGTCGGCTCCCTGGCCGGCACCCGATGCCTGCTGGCAAGCGTTGATGAGCCTCAAGACCACCAAACTGGAAGGATGTGTATTGGTCAGCGGTGAACCACGGCTGCTGCAATCAGGCCTCAACGCTGGCCTGTGGACCATCGGCCTTGCCCGCTGCGGCCCGACCTGCACCACCGACTCTCCCCAGGAACTGGAACACAAGCGTGCCAAGGCAACCCTGCAGTTGTTCGCCATGGGCGTGCACTCGGTGATCGATCACCTCGAAGCACTGAGCGATTGCCTGGCGGACATCGCCCAGCGCCGCCTCAAGGGTGAAAAACCCTGACACAGGGCCGTTGATCCCGGTCATGCAAAGCGTTGCGCAGTGGATTACTCTAGTAGGCAAGGTATGGACCTTTCACCCGCTACCGGGGTCCATGACTGTGCCTATTCATAGAGGGAGATCACCCATGCCTGCCCGCGAACTGCAACAGCAACTCAACGAGCTGCGCGAGCAACTGGAGCAAAACCCACCGCTTTCAGAAGAAGAGCGCGAACACCTGCATGAGCTGATGCGGCAAATCGAGGCCAAGCTTGAGCTGGAAGCCACCGCCCCGGACAATGACCTGGTCGACAGCGTCAACCTGGCGGTTGAAACCTTTGAAGCCAATCACCCCAGCCTGACCGGCATTTTGCGCCGCCTGGCCGTAAGCTTGCACAGTATGGGCATCTGATCCCATTCAAATAAAAAGCCCCGTCATTGAACGGGGCTTTTTTCGTTACTGCCGAACCAGGCGCAGGTTCGGCAATGTCACGGTTTCGGTGCTGCGGTACGGGTTGATATCCAGCCCGCCGCGACGCACGTAACGGGCGTAGACCGTCAGGAACTCAGGATTGAGCAAACGCTTGAGGTCCAGGTAGATGCGTTCCACGCACTGCTCATGGAAATCGGCATGCTGGCGGAAGCTGATCAGGTAGGTCAGCAGGCTGGCGTGATCCAATGCCGCCCCGCGGTAATGCACGGTAACGCTGCCCCAATCCGGCTGGCCAGTGACCGGGCAGTTGGATTTGAGCAGATGGCTGTGCAAGGTTTCTTCGACGATGCGGCTGCTGTCGCAACGCAGCAATTCCGGCTGCGGTTGCTCATAGTTGCTGATGCTCACGTCCAGGTCGTCAATACACACGCCCGGCAAAGCAACCACGCCCTGCCCTTCGACTTCAGACAGACTGCGAACCTGCACGGCTACCGGCTTGCCGGCTGCAGCCGAAAGGTCTTTTACCAGGCATGCCTGCAGTGCAGCGGGCGTTTCGAACACAGTCTGGTTCAAGGAGTTCAGGTACAGCTTGAACGACTTGGACTCGATAATGTTTGGCGAGTCGGCGGGAATGGCGAACTCGCCGATAGCCACCACTGGCTTGCCCGAAGGCAGCAGCCAGGACAACTCGAAGCAGTTCCAGAAATCCACACCTAGCCAAGGCAGGGTCTGGGCGCTGACGCCCAGCTCGGCCCATTTGGCCGCGCGCGGGATCGGGAACAGCAGCGATGGTGTGTAAGTGGCGATGTATTCGCTGGACTTGCCCAGCGGGGAATGTTCGGCGGCGGGATGCATGGCTCAAACCTGAAGGACGAAATGCGCCTAGTTTATCGGGTTTGTGCCATGCGTTGGGTAATCCCCTGTTATTGGCCGATGGTCAGTGTGCCAACCATGCCGGCCTGGTAGTGCCCCGGCACATTGCAGGCGAACTCGATCGGGGTGGCCTGAGTGAAAGTCCAGGTCAACTCACCACGCTTGCCGGGATCGACCATGACCGTGTTGGGATCGTCATGCTGCATGCTGGCGCCGTGCTGCATTCCACCGTGACCCATGGCGGCGTGGTCCATCTGCCCCTGCATGGCGATCATTTCCTTCTGGTGCTTGGCATGCATGACCGCGTCGCCGAGGCTGAACTCATGCGCCACCGCGCCCTTATTGATCAGCACGAAGCGCACCGTTTCCCCTGCCTTGACTTGCAGGCTGCGCGGCTCGTAGTACATATCACCCATAACGATTTCCACAGTGCGATCTGCCTTGGTGGCCGCTGCAGGGGCACCAAAAGCATAGGAATGCGCCGGTGATGCCAGTGCTGGCAAGCTGAACAGCGCCAGGGCGCCGGCGAAAATAAGGTGTTTCATGTCAGGCCCACTCCAGGGTTGCGACGAATCAGGCTTCACTGTAGAAAACCTGCGCTGGCAGCTACCTGACAAAAAGATTACAACTTTGTCAGCTTGGCCACCGACAACGCCCGGCGCGGTATAACCACCCGGCAACCCATCTCCAAGAGCCAGCCGATGAAACTGTTGATCGTCGAAGACCAGACCAAGACCGGCCACTACCTGTGCCAGGGCCTCAGTGAAGCAGGTTTTGCCACAGAGCTGGCCACCGACGGTAATACGGGCCAGCACCTGGCCCTTACAGGCGACCACGACCTGTTGATCCTCGATGTGATGCTGCCCGGTCGCGATGGCTGGCAGATCCTCCAGGCCGTGCGTGCATCAGGCAATGAGGTGCCGGTACTGTTCCTGACCGCCCGCGATGCGGTGGAAGACCGCGTACATGGCCTGGAACTGGGCGCCGATGATTACCTGGTCAAGCCCTTTGCCTTCTCCGAGCTGCTGGCACGGGTGCGCAGCCTGCTGCGCCGGGGCAGCAGCCCGACCCAGGAAACCAGCCTGGGCCTTGGCGACCTGCGCCTGGATCTGATCCGTCGCCGGGTCGAACGTAGCGGCCTGCGTATCGACCTCACCGCCAAGGAATTTGCCCTGCTTGAGCTGCTTCTGCGGCGCCAGGGCGAAGTACTGCCCAAGTCGCTGATTGCCTCGCAGGTCTGGGACATGAATTTCGACAGTGACACCAACGTCATCGAAGTGGCGATCCGCCGTCTACGGCTGAAAATCGATGACAACCATGAGCACAAGCTGATCCATACCGTGCGCGGCATGGGTTATGTCCTTGAAGAGCGGCCTGCCTGATGCGCCGACTGTCCCTGGGCAGCCGCCTGGCACTGTTGTTCGCCGCGTGCACCGCGGTGGTTTCGTTGACCGCGGGTGTGCTGTTCAGCCGCGCCAGCCAGCACCATTTCATTGAGCTCGACCAGCAACTGCTCGAGAGTCGCCTGTCAGTACTGCGCCAGATGCTCGACGGCGTCCACGACCCCGCCAGCCTTGCCACGCGCCTGCCTGCGCTGCAAAGCGAATTGAGCCATCAGGCCGACCTTGCGGTACGGGTTCGCGGCAGCAATGGACAGGTATGGTTCGACAGCCAGGCCAATCTGCCCGACTCCCCCCAGGTACCCGGGCTGAGCACCTTGCATAACAGCAATAGCGCTTACCGCAGCCTGTGCGTCAATCTTGACGAAGGCGACCGGCAGTCGGCGCAACTGACGCTGTTTCTCGACATCACCCACCACCAGCACTTTCTCCAGCGCATGCAGCAACTGATCTGGCTAACGGTTGGTCTCTCGGCCCTGGCCACCGCATTGCTCGGCGCCTGGGCGGCGCGCAGCGGCTTGCGTCCGCTTCGGCAAATGGGTGAAGTGGCTTCCAAGGTATCGGCGCGTTCATTGACCACACGCCTGCCCGAGGGCCAGATGCCGGTGGAACTGGCTGAACTGGCACAAACCGTCAACGCCATGCTCGAGCGGCTGGACGATGCCTTCCAGCGCTTGTCGGCATTCTCTGCCGATATCGCTCACGAACTGCGCACGCCACTGTCGAACCTGCTGACCCACACCCAGGTCACCCTCACCCGCCCACGCAGTCTGGAGGAATACCGCGAAGCCCTGCACAGCAACCTTGAAGAACTGCAGTGGATGGCGCAGCTGGTCAACGACATGCTTTACCTGGCCAAGGCCGACCACGGTCTGTTGATGCCCAGCCGCCAACGGCTTGCTCTCTCGGAAGAAGCTGACGCTCTGCTGGAGTACTACGCGCCGCTGGCTGAAGAAGCGGGTGTGGCGTTACACCGGGAGGGTCAGGCGAGCCTGGAAGGTGACCGGCACATGCTGCGCCGGGCCTTGTCCAACCTGCTCGACAATGCGCTGCGCTTCACCCCGGCACAGGGCGAGATTCGGGTGAGTATCGACGTTCAGGATCACCAGGTGCGCTTGCAGGTCGCCAATACCGGCGAGCCCATCGACCCGGCGTTGCTACCGCGGCTGTTTGATCGTTTTTACCGGGCTGATCCGGCGCGTCGTGAAGGCAGTAGCGAGCATGCGGGTTTGGGCTTGGCCATTACCCGCTCGATCGTCCAGGCCCATGGCGGGAGTATCCGTGCCGAGTCGGCGGCGGGCTGGACCCGATTTGTAATCGACTTGCCGGCGGTTTGAAGCTTTATCGCGGGGGAAAACCCACCCCCCCCAAGATTCCCTGGGAAAGGGGCTTTCCCCCCA
>NZ_JBMOWO010000013.1:0-20207 GCF_049310525.1 Pseudomonas sp. GZD-222 | reverse complement strand
GGCTGAGCATTCCTACTCCCTGTGGCTCTTCGGTGGTACGCTCTTTCCCCCCGCGATAGTGATCACTCGTAGCGCAAGGCGTACGCCGGCTCAACCTGCGAAGCCCGATAAGCCGGGTACAAGGTCGCCAGGAAACTCATCACCAGGCCAGCGCTGCAGATCAACGCCACATCGCCCCATTGCAGCTCCGAGGGCAGGCTGCTGATGAAGTACACATCCGAGGTGAAGATGTGCTGCCCACTGACCCGCTCCAGCCAGCCGACAATCTGGCTGACATTGATGGCCGCGATCACCCCGAGCACGCCACCGATCAAGGTGCCGACAATACCGATCAAGGTACCTTGCACCATGAAGGTCCCCATGATCTGCGCCGGGGTCGCGCCAATGGTACGCAGGATGGCGATGTCCGCGCCCTTGTCATTGACCACCATGATCAGCGTGGCAATGATGTTGAACGCCGCCACGGCGATGATCATCAGCAGCAACAGACCAATCATGGTCTTTTCCATTTTCATCGCACTGAACAGGCTGCCCTGCGTGTGCGACCAGTCATCTGCGCGATACGCCTCACCCAGGCCCGTGGCAATCGCCTTGGACGCCTGCGGCGCGGCGTACAGGTCATGGAGCTTGAGGCGCACGCCTTGCACCTGGCCCGGCTGCCAGCGCTGCATCTGCGCAGCATCGGCCATATGGATATAGGCCATGGAGCCATCCAGCTCGGCACCCACCTTGAACACCCCGACCACGTTCAGGCGCTGCATGCGCGGCGTGATACCGCCCGGGGCGCTGCTCACTTCCGGCACGATCAGGGTCAGCTTGTCACCGACGTTCAAGCGAAAACGCCGGGCGCTGATCTCACCGATCACCACGCCATATTCACCCGGCTCCAGTGCCTGCAGGCTCCCTTGGACAATATGCTGGCCAACAATCGAGACCTTACCCTCCTGGGCCGGGTCGATACCGCTGACCTGGATCGGCTGCATCGCCCCCTTGTAGGACAGCATGCCCTCCATCTCGGTGAGGGGCGCGGCAGCGATCACTTGCGGATTTTTCAGCGCGGCGTCGGCCACTGACCGCCAGTCATCCAGCGGCTGAACACCGAGAATGCTGGCATGGGGCACCATGCCGAGGATTCGCGAACTCATTTCACGCTGGAAACCGTTCATCACCGACAACACCACGATCATCGCCAGCACACCCAGGGACAGGCCGATCATCGAGGTCATGGAAATGAACGAGATGAAATGGTTGCGGCGCTTGGCGCGGGTGTAGCGCGCGCCGATGAAAATAGACAAGGGTCTGAACATGAACGAAAGCACCCAGGTAAAGAAAAGGAACAAGGTGCCCGACTAAGCCTGCGGGCACCCTGCACAGCCAGGTCAGATCGGTACCAGGTGCCCGTCTTCCAGACGCAATACACGGTCCATTTGCCGCGCCAGGTTGAGGTCATGGGTGACCACCAGGAAAGCTGTCTGCGACGAGCTGCTCAGCTCCTGCATCAGGTCCTGGATGCCTTGGGCGGTGTGATGGTCGAGGTTACCGGTCGGCTCGTCGAGCATCACCAGTCCCGGACGGTTGACCAGCGCACGGGCAATCGCCACCCGTTGGCGCTCGCCACCGGACAGCTCGGCCGGTTTGTGGCTCAGGCGATGACCCAGGCCTACCCGCTTGAGCAGTGCCTCGGCGCGTTCGCGGGCTTCCGGGATCGCCGTGCGACCGATCAGCAACGGCATGCACACGTTCTCCAGTGCGGTGAACTCCGGCAACAAGTGGTGGAACTGATAGACGAAGCCCAGCGCACGGTTGCGCAACAAACCACGGGCACGTTCGCCGAGGGCCGACAGTTCTTCGCCGGCCAGCCAGACGCTGCCCTCGGTCGGGGTATCGAGACCGCCCAAGAGGTTGAGCAAGGTACTTTTGCCTGACCCCGAACTGCCGACAATAGCCACCCGCTCACCGGGGTGCAGCTCCAGCTGCAAGCCGGACAACACCTGTACCGACTCCGGGCCTTCCTCGTAGGACTTGCCCAGGTTGCGGCAACTCAGCACTGCTTTATTACTCATGCCCAACTCACTCATAACGTAGCGCCTCCGCAGGCTGGGTGCGTGCCGCACGCCAGGCCGGATACAGGGTGGCGAGGAAACTCAGGACCAATGCCGCACCGCAGACCATCCACACATCCTCGGCCATGACCTGGGATGGCAGGTAGTCGATGAAGTAGACGTCGGCATTGAGGAACTTGTGTCCGATCAGGGCCTCGAGCCCGGCGATGGCTGCGCTGACATTCAGCGCCGCAGCAATGCCGACCACGCCGCCGATCAGGGTACCGACCACGCCGATCACCGTGCCCTGAACCATGAAGATGGCCATGATCTGCCCCGGAGTCGAACCCAGGGTGCGCAAGATGGCGATATCGCCCTTCTTGTCGTTGACCACCATCACCAGGGTGGAAATGATGTTGAACGCCGCCACCGCCACGATCAGCAGCAACAGCAGGCCGATCATGGCCTTCTCCATGCGGATCGCCTGGTACAGGTTGCCATGCGTACGGGTCCAGTCACGGGCATAGAACTCGCGGTCACCCAGCTTCTGGGCGATATCCCAGGTGGTGCGCGGCGCCTGGAACAGGTCGTCGAACTTCAGGCGCAGGCCCTGGACCTGGTCGGCTTTCCAGCGATGCAGACGCGACAGGTCCGACAGGTTGGTCAGCCCCAGGTAGCCGTCGATTTCACCAGCACCTACGTGGAAGATGCCGACCACGGTAAAGCGCTTCATGCGCGGGAACATGCCAGCCGGGGTCACCGTGACCTCCGGGGCGACGAAGGTCAGCTTGTCGCCGATGCCCACGCCCAGCTTGGTCGCAGCCTTGTCGCCGATCATGATGCCGAACTCACCCGGCGCCAGGGCGTCGAGTTTTCCTTCACGGATGAAGTTGTCGATGATCGAGACTTGCCGCTCCTGGGCCGGGTCGATGCCGTTGAGCAGCACCTTCTGCACCTTGCCCTCGTGAGTCAGCAGCCCCTGCATCTGGGTAAAGGGCGCCACCGCCACAACCTGCGGGTTCTGCTTTACTTGCTTGGCAAGGGCGGGCCAGTCGTTGATCGGCTGGCCGGTTTCCAGCGTGGCATGGGGCACCATGCCCAACACCCGGGTGCGCATTTCATGATCGAAACCGTTCATGACCGACAACACCACGATCATCACCACCACGCCCAGGGCGAGGCCGATCATCGAGGTCAGCGAAATGAACGAGACGAAGTGGTTGCGGCGCTTGGCACGGGTGTAACGCGTACCGATAAATACGAAGAGAGGTCTGAACATGTCGGGGCTTGTTCGGATGAAAGAGGAACGTCCTTGTGGCGGGGCTTGAATAGCAGCTTTACACTCAGACCACCGCCGCTACCATGGGTTCGCCATGTCGACACTAGATGAAGAAGATCGCCGCGAATACTACCGTATCGAGGATCGGATCGCACTGGAAATTAGCCCACTGAGCGCTGCTGAAGGCCTTGGCCCAGACTTATTGCAAGATGATTCACCACTTTTCAACCTGCTGAGCGAATTGCACCTGAGCGAATTCGAGTCCCAGCACCTGTTGCGCCAGCTCAGCGACAAGGATCGCACCCTGGCCGCCTTCCTCAAGGCCCAGAACAAACGAATCGACCTGCTCAGTGCCGTGGTTGCACAAACCCTGCTGGGGCAGCTCAGCGCCCCCCAGGCAGTGGTGCTGTCCGAAGGTGGTATCGAATTCAACCAGGCTCAGCCCATTGCTGCGGGTAGCCGGGTGGCGGTGAAAATGGTGCTGATGCCCCAGGCCCTGGGTTTGCTGCTGCGCGCCCGAGTCACCCACTGCGACCAGCAGGCCGACGGCCAGTACGAAATCGGCAGCGAATTTGTCGACATGACCGACGCCCAACGCCAGTTGCTGGCGCGCTACATCCTGCAACGACAGGCACAACAACGACGCCAGGCACTGGAACAGAACGCCCCGAGCGCTTCTTGAGTCTTACCTTTTCTTGAAGGAACAAACGTGACCCAGATTTACGGCCACCGTGGCGCCAAGGGCGAAGCCCCCGAAAACACCCTGACCAGCTTCCAGCAGTGCCTCAAGCACGGCGTGCGCCGCTGCGAACTGGACCTGCACCTGTCGGCTGACAACGAGCTGATGGTCATTCACGACCCGAGCCTCAAGCGCACCACCGGCCGACGCGGCAAGGTGGTCGAGCACGAAGCGGCGAACCTGGTGACTTACGATGCACGCGAAGGTGGCCCGGGCTGGGTATCGCCCTGCCCCATTCCACGGCTTGAAGAGCTGTTCGAAAAATGCGACTTCGATCACTGGCAACTGGAGGTCAAGAGTGCCTCGCGCACCCGTGCGGTGACCACCGTGCTGGCCATTCGCGAGATGGCCCAGCAGTTCGGCCTGCTCGACAAGATCACCATCACCTCAAGCTCTCGGGAAGTGCTGGGTGCAGCCCTTGAGCTGACGCCGGATATTTCCCGCGGACTGGTCGCCGAGTACGCCTGGCTCGACCCATTGAAGGTCGCCCAGAACTATGGCTGCAACTTGCTCGCACTGAACTGGACACTGTGCACCCCTGAGCGCCTGATCAAGGCCCAGCGCCAGGGTTTGCACGTGTCGGTGTGGACAGTCAACGAGCCGGCGCTGATGCGCAGGCTCGCCGACTTCGGCGTAGACAGCCTGATTACAGACTTTCCCGGTTTGGCCAGCGCCACCCTCGAGAATCGCTGAAATCGGTCTCCCCGGCCGGCTCAGGCCACCGGCCGGAGCCGCTCAAAAAAGCCGGTTGAGGCCGTCGTAGGCCGCTACCCGATAGGCTTCAGCCATGGTCGGGTAGTTGAAGGTGGTGTTGACGAAGTACTTCAGGGTATTGCGCTCACCCGGCTGATCCATGATCGCCTGACCGATGTGGACAATCTCCGACGCCTGATAGCCGAAGCAGTGCACGCCGAGAATTTCCAGGGTCTCACGGTGGAACAGGATCTTCAGCATGCCTTGCGGCTCACCGGCGATCTGCGCCCGTGCCATGCCTTTGAAGAAGGCCTTGCCGACTTCGTAAGGCACCTTGGCCTGGGTCAGTTCCTGCTCGTTCTTGCCGATCGAGCTGATCTCCGGAATGGTGTAGATACCGGTCGGTACATCGTTGACGAAGCGCCAGCTGCCATTGTCGACGATGCTGCCAGCGGCCGAGCGGCCCTGGTCGTGCGCAGCACTGGCCAGGCTCGGCCAGCCGATCACGTCGCCAGCGCCATAGATGTTCGGCACGTGGGTACGGTAGTTCTCGTCGACTTCGATCTGGCCACGGCTGTTGACCTTGATGCCGATGTTTTCCAGCCCCAGCTTGTCGGTGTTGCCGGTACGGCCGTTACACCAGAGCAAGGCGTCGGCCTTGATCTTCTTGCCCGATTTCAGGTGCAGGATCACACCGTTATCCAGGCCTTCGACACGCTCGTACTCTTCGTTGTGGCGAACGGTGATGTTGTTGTTGCTGAAGTGGTAGCTCAACGCCTGGGATATTTCCGAGTCGAGGAAGCTCAGCAACTGACCACGGTTGTCCACCAGCTCCACCAGCACGCCCAGGCCACTGAAGATCGAGGCATATTCGCAACCGATCACACCGGCGCCGTAAACGATCAGTTTGCGCGGGGTGTGGCCGAGGCTGAGGATAGTGTCGCTATCGTAGATGCGCGGATGATGGAAATCGATATCGGCCGGGCGATACGGACGCGAACCGGTGGCGATGATGATGTGCTTGGCCACCAGCTTCTCGACCACGCCGTTGGCGCAGACGACTTCAATGGTCTGCTCGTCGGCAAAGCTGCCGGTGCCAAAGAACACATCGACCCGGTTACGTGCGTAGTAACCGGTGCGCGAGGCGACCTGCTTGGAGATCACCTTCTCGGCGCTTTTCAGCACGTCTGGGAAAGAGAACCAGCGCGGCTCACCAATGGCCCGGAACATCGGGTTGGTGTTGAACTGCATGATCTGGCGCACCGAGTGACGCAGGGCCTTGGACGGGATGGTGCCCAGGTGGGTGCAGTTACCGCCGACCTGGCGACGGCTATCGACCATCGCCACCTTGCGTCCTGCTTTGGCAGCATTCATTGCCGCCCCTTCTCCTGCGGGGCCGGAACCCAGCACCACTACGTCGTAGTTGTAGACAGCCATGCGTACTCCTTCAGAACAGGCCCGCTCGCCACGCCGGCGATCGGGGCTAGATCATGTCGCCAGCGGCGCCATGAAAAATTCGGGTGCAGTCTAATCAAGCTTGAACGCCGCGCACATTAACCCTTGGTCGCGTCGTAGGCTATTTTTCTCTGCACTACATGTCATTTGCGCACACCTGTAGGAGCGGATTCATCCGCGATGGGGCGCGAAGCGGCCCCGGATCGGGAATCGAGAATCGGGGCGACGTTGTCGCCCAATCGAGGATAAATCCGCTCCTACAGCATCAGATGTTCGAACGCCGGGGTGCTACGAGAGACGAAGCCGTCGGCGACCCGGGTCACGAACACCGCAGCGATCTGGTGTTTGAGTGCAAAATCCCAGCCCTGCTGCGGCCCGAGGACCAACAACAAGGTCGAGTACCCGTCAGCCATCAAGG
Organism: Pseudomonas sp. GZD-222; assembly: GCF_049310525.1. Lineage (NCBI taxonomy): Bacteria > Pseudomonadati > Pseudomonadota > Gammaproteobacteria > Pseudomonadales > Pseudomonadaceae > Pseudomonas > Pseudomonas sp. GZD-222. The sequence goes on along the minus strand of NZ_JBMOWO010000013.1, from coordinate 13,581 downwards.
TCGAGCGATCAAATACCGTCACTGCAGCCAGGTCGTGTTTCACCGGCCTGCCCAGCCGCGCATCGAAGGTGTGCGAATAGCGCTGGCCATTCTCCTCGAAATAATTGCGATAGTCACCGGAGGTAGAAACACCAAAACCATCCACGGTTAACACTTGCTGGGCGATCTGGCGATCTTCGCGGGGTAATTCCACAGCCACTTTCCAACTGCTGCCATCGGGTTTTCGCCCCACCGCCTTGAGCTCACCCGTGGCTTCGACCAGCAAATCCGCGACTCCCAGGGTTTGCAGACGCTCCACCAGGAGGTCTACGGCATGCCCTGCGGCAATGCTATTGAAGTCCACTTCCACCGGCGCATCCTTGCACAGCTGCTCGCCCACTATGCGCAAATGCCCATGCCCGACACGCTGACGGGCCCTGGCCAACGCCTGTTCGCTGGGCACCTTTTCCATTCTCGACTGCGGACCGAAGCCCCACAGATCGAGCAACGGTTCAACGGTCAGGTCGAACGCGCCGTCGCTTTGCTGCGACAACTGCTCGCCGACACGCACCAGTTCCAGCACATCCGCCGGCATCGGCTGACAGCTGTTGGCAGGCAAGCGGTTGAAGGTTTCGATGAGCGAGTCGCTACGGTAGGTGGAAAAGCGCTTGTCGACGCCCTCGAGAATAGCCTCCACCTCACGTCTGACCTGTTCCGGTGCCGGCCCTTGCGGCGTGCGCACGTACTGCACGGTGTAACTGCTGCCCATGGTCGGGCCGCTGATACGTTCAAGCGTATTGCCCTGCCCACAGCCGATCAGGCTCACCAGCACACTCACCAGCAACACGTTGCGCATTTGTCCTCCTGTAAAATCCGGGCAAAAAAAACGGGAACCCTGAGGTTCCCGTCTTTCACAACCAAGCCAAGTTTAGCGTGGGAAAGCTGGCGGGTTTACACCGGCCATGTCTTCCATCACGCGCACTACCTGGCAGCTGTAACCGAATTCGTTGTCGTACCAGACGTACAGGACAACACGGTTATCGTTGCAGATGGTGGCTTCGGCATCGACCACACCGGCGTGGCGCGAGCCAACGAAGTCGGTGGATACCACTTCCTGCGAGCTGACGTAATCGATCTGCTTGTGCAGATCCGAGTGCATGGCCATCTGGCGCAGGTACTCGTTGATTTCTTCGCGGTTGGTGGCCTTTTCCAGATTCAGGTTGAGGATGGCCATCGACACGTTCGGCGTAGGAACACGAATCGCGTTACCGGTCAGCTTACCCTTGAGCACTGGCAGCGCCTTGGCGGCTGCGGTGGCTGCACCGGTCTCGGTGATAACCATGTTCAGCGGCGCGGCACGGCCACGACGGCTGCCCTTGTGGAAGTTGTCGATCAGGTTCTGGTCGTTGGTGAACGAGTGAACGGTTTCAACGTGGCCGTTAACGATGCCGTACTTGTCATTGACAGCCTTCAGCACCGGCACGATGGCGTTGGTGGTGCAGGAAGCGGCCGAGATGATCTTGTCGTCAGCGGTGATTTCGCCGTGGTTGATGCCGTGCACGATGTTCTTCAGCGCGCCTTTGCCAGGTGCGGTGAGGATTACGCGGGCAGCGCCCGGGCAGGCCAGGTGCTGGCCCAGGCCGTCGGCGTCGCGCCATACACCGGTGTTATCGACAATCAGCGCGTTCTCGATGCCGTACTGGGTGTAGTCGACTTCGCTCGGGCTCTTGGCGTAGATAACCTGGATCAGGTTGCCGTTGGCGGTGATGGTGTTGTGTTCTTCGTCGATGGTGATGGTGCCATCGAACGGGCCGTGAACCGAGTCACGACGCAGCAGGCTGGCACGCTTGACCAGATCGTTCTCGGCGCCTTTGCGCACGACGATGGCGCGCAGACGCAGGCCGTCGCCACCACCGGTTTTTTCGATCAGGATACGCGCCAGCAGGCGGCCGATACGGCCGAAACCGTAGAGAACAACGTCGGTGCCTTTACGCGCCGAAGCGTTCTGCTGGCCAACCACGTCAGCCATTTCTTCACGCACGAACTGCTCGGCGCTACGGCCGTTGCCTTCTTGCTTGAACTTGTTGGCCAGCTTGCCCAGGTCGACCGAAGCGGCGCCCAGTTTCAGCTCGCTCATGGCTTTGAGCAGCGGGAATGTCTCGTGGACAGAGAGTTCGGTTTCATCGGTTTGGCGATGACGAGCAAAGCGGTGCGCTTTGAGGATCGAGATCACCGAACGGTTGATCAGGCTGCGGCCATAGATCGAGCTCACCACATTGTTATTGCGGTAGAGCTGACCGATAAGCGGGATCATCGCTTCTGCAAGTGCTTCACGATCAATCCACTCACCAAGACACTGGTCGGGCTTCTGAGTCACGGGAACCTTCCACATGTAGGGACAGAAAAAAGGGGCTACATTATGACGCCCCGCAGCCCATCGAGCAATGAGCGCCTGTCGCCGCTCTGTCACTACATGTATTTAGGCTGCGCAAACCTGACAGCACGGGCCTCTGACCGGTACAATTGGCGTCTTTGTCGCAACGCTTGGAGCTCGACCTCCCGTGCCTGTTCTGCGTCTACCGCACCTGCCGGCCACTGCCGGCAAACAAACCTGGGGCAACCTGCCGGGCGCCGCCCTGAGCCTGGCCATTGCCGAAGCCGCCAGCGCTGCCAAGCGCTTTACCCTGCTCCTGACCGCCGACAGCCAGAGCGCTGACCGGCTCGAACAGGAACTGCGCTTTTTCGCGCCCGAGCTGCCGGTGCTGCCGTTCCCCGACTGGGAAACGTTGCCCTACGACCTGTTCTCGCCGCACCAGGACATCATCTCCCAGCGCATCTCCAGCCTGTACCGGCTGCCGGAGCTGGATCACGGCATTCTCGTGGTACCGATCACCACCGCCCTGCACCGCCTGGCACCGACCCGTTTCCTGCTGGGTAGCAGCCTGGTGCTGGACATCGGCCAGAAGCTCGACGTCGAGCAGATGCGCACGCGCCTGGAGGCGAGCGGCTATCGCTGTGTCGACACGGTCTACGAGCATGGCGAGTTTGCCGTGCGCGGTGCGCTGATCGACCTGTTCCCGATGGGCAGCAAGCTGCCCTACCGGATCGACTTGTTCGACGATGAGATCGAGACCCTGCGCACCTTCGACCCGGAGACCCAGCGCTCGATCGACAAGGTCGACTCGGTTCGCCTGCTGCCAGCTCGTGAGTTTCCGCTGCAAAAAGACGCGGTAACGCGCTTCAAGGCACGCTTTCGCGAGCGTTTCGACGTCGACTTCCGCCGTTGCCCGATCTTCCAGGACCTGTCCAGCGGCATTACTCCAGCCGGTATCGAGTACTACCTGCCGCTGTTTTTCGAAGACACTTCGACCCTGTTCGACTATCTGCCCCAGGACACCCAGGTGTTCTCTTTGCCGGGCGTCGAGCAGGCCGCCGAGCACTTCTGGAGCGATGTGCGCAACCGCTATGAAGAGCGGCGCATCGATCCGTCACGCCCCCTGCTGCCACCGGCCGAACTGTTCATGCCGGTGGAAGACTGCTTTGCCCGCCTCAAGAGCTGGCCGCGGGTGGTCGTCAGCCAGGATGATGTCGACAGCGGCGGCGGCCGCGAGCGCTTCCCGGCCCAGACCTTGCCGAACCTTGCCATCGAAGCCAAGGCCAATCAGCCGCTGGCGGCACTCTCGGGTTTTCTCGAGCAGTTCCCCGGCCGCGTGCTGTTCACCGCCGAGTCCGCGGGTCGCCGCGAGGTCTTGCTGGAGCTGCTCGAACGTTTGAAGCTGCGCCCGCAAACCGTCGACAGCTGGAGCGCGTTCGTCGCCGGTAAAGAGCGCTTGGCCATCACCATCGCGCCCCTGGACGAAGGCCTGCTGCTGGACGACCCGGCCATCGCCCTGGTTGCCGAAAGCCCGTTGTTCGGCCAGCGGGTCATGCAGCGTCGGCGCCGCGACAAACGCAGCGACGCCAACAACGATGCGGTGATCAAGAACCTCACCGAATTGCGCGAAGGCGCGCCGGTGGTGCATATCGACCACGGCGTAGGCCGCTACCTGGGCCTGGCGACCCTCGAGATCGACAACCAGGCCGCCGAATTTCTCACCCTGGAATACGCCGAGGGCGCCAAGCTCTACGTGCCGGTGGCCAACCTGCACCTGATTGCCCGCTACACCGGCAGCGATGACGCCCTGGCGCCGCTGCACCGCCTCGGCTCCGAGGCCTGGCAGAAAGCCAAGCGCAAGGCCGCCGAACAGGTTCGCGACGTGGCGGCCGAATTGCTCGATATCTATGCCCGCCGTGCGGCGCGCAAAGGTTATGCCTTCGCCGACCCGTCGGTTGACTACGCCACGTTCAGCGCCGGCTTCCCGTTCGAAGAAACGCCCGATCAGCAAAGCGCCATCGAAGCCGTACGCGAAGACATGCTGGCAGCCAAGCCGATGGACCGCCTGGTCTGCGGCGATGTCGGCTTCGGCAAGACCGAAGTGGCCATGCGCGCGGCCTTCATTGCCGTGCACGGTGGTCGCCAGGTGGCCATCCTGGTGCCGACCACCCTGCTCGCCCAGCAGCACTACAACAGTTTCCGCGACCGCTTTGCCGACTGGCCGGTGACCGTCGAAGTGATGAGCCGCTTCAAGTCGCCCAAGGAAGTCGCCGCCGCCGTTGCAGATCTGGCCGAGGGCAAAATCGACATCGTCATCGGCACCCACAAGTTGTTGCAGGACGACGTCAAGATCAAGGACCTGGGTCTGGTGATCATCGACGAAGAGCACCGTTTTGGCGTACGCCAGAAAGAACAGCTCAAAGCGTTGCGCAGCGAGGTGGATATCCTCACCCTGACCGCCACGCCAATCCCGCGCACCCTGAATATGGCCGTGGCCGGCATGCGCGACCTGTCGATCATCGCCACCCCGCCGGCACGCCGGCTGTCGGTGCGCACCTTCGTCATGGAGCAAAACAAGAGCACGGTCAAAGAAGCGCTGCTGCGTGAGCTACTGCGCGGCGGCCAGGTCTATTACCTGCACAACGACGTGAAGAGCATCGAGAAATGCGCCGCCGACCTCGCCGAACTGGTGCCCGAAGCGCGGATCGCTATCGGCCACGGGCAAATGCGCGAGCGTGAACTCGAACAGGTGATGAGCGACTTCTACCACAAGCGCTTCAACGTCCTGATCGCCTCGACCATCATCGAGACCGGCATCGACGTGCCCAGCGCCAACACCATTATCATCGAGCGCGCCGACAAGTTCGGCCTGGCCCAGTTGCACCAGCTGCGCGGCCGGGTTGGACGCAGTCACCACCAGGCCTACGCCTACCTGCTCACGCCGCCGCGCCAACAGATCACCCCGGACGCCGAGAAGCGCCTGGAGGCAATCGCCAACACCCAGGACCTGGGCGCCGGTTTCGTCCTGGCCACCAACGACCTGGAAATTCGTGGCGCCGGCGAACTGCTCGGCGAAGGCCAGAGCGGGCAGATCCAGGCGGTCGGTTTCACCCTGTACATGGAAATGCTCGAGCGCGCGGTCAAGGCCATTCGCAAGGGCACCCAGCCGAACCTCGACCAGCCGCTGGGCGGCGGCCCGGAAATCAACCTGCGCCTGCCGGCACTGATTCCCGAAGACTACTTGCCGGACGTGCACGCTCGCCTGATCCTGTACAAGCGCATCGCCTCGGCGGTGGACGAAGACGGCCTCAAGGACCTGCAGGTGGAGATGATCGACCGCTTCGGCCTGCTGCCCGAGCCGACCAAAAACCTGGTGCGCCTGACCCTGCTCAAACTGCAGGCAGAAAAGCTCGGCATCAAGAAAGTCGATGCCGGCCCCAACGGCGGCAAGATCGAGTTCGAAGCCGAGACTCCAGTCGACCCACTGGCGTTGATCAAACTGATTCAGGGCCAGCCCAAGCGCTACAAGTTCGAAGGTGCCACCCAGTTCAAGTTCATGGTGCCGATGGAGCGCCCGGAAGAACGTTTCAATAACCTCGAGGCGCTGTTCGAGCGCCTGACCCCACAATCTGCGTGAAGGAAGTTCCATGCGTGTAATGCGTAACCTGACCCTGCTGCTGGCGCTGATTGCCCCGGCAGCCTTTGCCGATGGCTCCTACCAGGTTGAAATGATCCTGGTAAGGCAGAACGCCGTGCCGGCAATTACCACCCCGACCACCGAAGACTGGCGCAACGGCGCCGCGCTCGTCGCCGAGGGTGACGTGCGCCAACCGGCAATGAATGAGGAGGCCGCCAAGCTCGCGGCCGACCCGCAGTACACCGTGCTGCTGCACAAGGCCTGGAAACAGGACGCCGGCACGGTGGCGATCAGCGACGGCAAGGAACACTTCGGCCAGTTCCCCATCGCGGGCAACCTGTCCCTCAAGGAAGAACGTTTCATCGCCGTGGATGCCAACTTCTGGGTCAACCAGTTCGACGGCAATGGCAGCGTGATCCAGAGCGAAGCGTTCAAGCAGAGCAACAGCAACATCAAAAGCGGCGAACTGACCTTCCTCGACGGCGGCCACCTGGCCCTGCTGCTCAAGGTTACAGCCAACCGGCCGGTCAGCGCCCCCGCTGCGCCCGCGGAGTTGATGGAGCAGTAGCCCGATGTCTAACGATGGTCTTGCCCCGACACCTCACCTGATCCTGGGCAGCCACGAGTTCAGCGCCTACGTGCCGCAAACCGGCCGGATGCAGCGTCAGCACCAGCACCGGGCGGCACTGTCATTCAACTATGACGGCATTCGCGCCAGCGGCAGGCAAATCAAGGAAGTCAGCCGCCTGGACGGCACCAGCAGCCAACGCCTCAAGCGCCACACCGAGGCGGAAAGCCAGATCCGCCAAACCCTTCAGCACCTGGGCTTCAAGGTCGCCACCCGACAAAGCAAAGCCTTGCCGGAAAGCGCTGGCGACTTGCTGGAGCTGGCTTCCGAAGCGGCCTGGCTGCGCTTCATGCTCAACGATCTACCCACCCTGCGCGAGCAAGGCTGGGAAATCGAGTTCACCGATGACTTCGCCTTCAACCTCGCCGAAGTTGACGATTGGTATGCGCACATCGACGAAGCCAGCGGCCGCGACTGGTTCGATCTGGAGCTGGGCATCGAAGTCAATGGCCAGCGCCTGAGCCTGCTGCCGATCCTGCTCAACGTGCTGCGCAGCCATCCGGAACTGCTCAACCCGGCGCAACTGCACAAGCGCCGCGATGATGAGCAACTGCTGGTACAGATTCCCGCCCCCGCCGGCGAAGCACGACGCAACCTGCAAGTGGCGCTACCGTACGGGCGCCTCAAGCCGGTGCTGGCAACCCTCGGCGACTTCTACCTGCGTGACCCCGGTGACACCAGTGTGCGCGTACCAACGCTGGACGCCACGCGCCTCAATGCTCTGGAGGAGCTGCCGCTGAGCTGGCAAGGCGGCGAGCAGGTTCGCGGCCTGGGCGAACGCCTGCGTGACATCCGCCTGCAGCCGACAGAGGTCCCCACTGGCCTCAACGCGACACTGCGCGCCTATCAGCTTGAAGGCCTGAGCTGGATGCAGGCCCTGCGCGAGCTGGAAGTCGGCGGCATCCTCGCCGATGACATGGGCCTGGGTAAAACCCTGCAGACCCTTGCCCACCTGCTCACGGAAAAGAATGCCGGACGCCTGACCCGTCCCGCCATGGTAGTGATGCCCACCAGCCTGATCCCCAACTGGCAAGACGAGGCAGCGCGCTTCGCCCCTGACCTGCGGGTTCTGGCGCTGCAGGGCATCGGTCGGCGCAAGCACTTTGACAAGCTGCAGGATTACGACCTGCTGCTGACCACCTATGCCCTGCTACCCAAGGACCTCGAACACTTCAAAGGTCTGATGCTGCATATACTGATCCTCGATGAGGCGCAGTACATCAAAAGCCCGAACAGCAAAGCCGCCCAGGCCGCGCGCCAGCTCCAAGCCCGCCAACGCCTGTGCCTGAGCGGCACGCCGCTGGAGAATCACCTGGGCGAACTGTGGTCGCTGTTTCACTTCCTGCTACCCGGCTGGCTGGGCGATGCCAAGGCCTTCAATCGTGACTATCGGGTACCGATCGAGCGCCAGGGCAACGACGAGCGCTTGCAACACCTCAATGCGCGGATCAAGCCCTTCCTGCTCAGGCGCACCAAGGAACAGGTTGCCACCGAGCTGCCGGCCAAGACCGAGATGATCCATTGGGTCGATCTCAGCGACGCCCAGCGCGATGTCTACGAGACCATGCGCCTGGCCATGGATCAAAAGGTGCGCGCCGAAATCACCCGCAAGGGGGTGGCGCGCAGCCAGATCATCATCCTTGAAGCCCTGCTCAAGCTGCGCCAGGTCTGCTGCGACTTGCGCCTGATCAACAGCCAGGCCTCAACCGCGCGCGGTGCCCACTCGGGCAAGCTGGCGAGCCTGATGGAAATGCTTGAGGAGCTGCTCGCTGAAGGACGGCGGGTGCTGTTGTTCTCGCAATTCACCAGCATGTTGCGACTGATCGAAGCCGAACTGCAGCAGCGTGCCATCGCCTATGCGCTGTTGACGGGTGAAACCCGCGATCGCCGGGCGCCGGTGCAAGACTTCCAGAGCGGTCAACTGCAGATATTCCTCATCAGCCTCAAGGCCGGCGGCGTGGGTTTGAACCTGACCGCCGCCGACACCGTGATCCACTACGACCCGTGGTGGAACCCGGCAGCCGAAAACCAGGCTACCGACCGTGCTTACCGCATCGGTCAGGAGAAGCCGGTGTTTGTGTACAAGATGATTACTCGCGGCACGGTGGAAGAGAAGATCCAGCAGTTGCAGCAGGAGAAGTCAGCGCTGGCGGCCGGGGTACTGGATGGGCGTCAGGCGGGGGATTGGCGTTTGGCGGCGGAAGATATTGATGCGTTGTTTGCACCATTACCCGGCAAGCGCAAGGTTTCGAAAGCGGGTTGAAACCATCGCGGGGCAAGCCCGCTCCCACAAAGTAGTGAGAGTGGGCTTGCCCGGCGAAATCAGTCGACCAACTGAGCTTCTTTCAAAGCCCCAAGCGCTTCCAGCCAACGCGGCTGCTGGCGATAATCCGTACGCGCAAAGCCCTGACCGCGCATCTGCGCAATGCGTGTCGACGGCTTGACCTTCAGGCGCTGCGCCGCCGTCAATGCCAATTCGGCAGCGGCCCGGTCATTACACACCAGGCCCATATCGCACCCGGCGCTCAACGCCGCCTCGATACGGCTGGCCGCATCACCCACCACATGGGCGCCCGCCATCGACAGGTCATCACTGAAGATCACGCCATCAAAGCCCAGCTCACCGCGCAGGATGTCCTGCAACCAGCGACGGGAGAAACCCGCGGGTTGATTGTCGACCTGCGGATAGATCACGTGCGCAGGCATCACCGCTGCCAGCTGACCACTGAGGCGTGCAAAGGGCACCAGATCGACTGCGCGAATCTGTTCCAGACTGCGTTCGTCAGTGGGAATGGCGACATGGGAGTCAGCCTCGGCCCAGCCATGGCCTGGGAAGTGCTTGCCGCATGCTGCCATGCCTGCAGCGTTCATTCCTCGAATAAAGGCACCCGCCAGGGCTGTAGCGCGCTGCGGATCACCTTCGAAAGCACGGCTGCCGACCACAGCACTGCGCTGGTGGTCCAGGTCCAGGACCGGGGCGAAACTCAGGTCCAGGCCGACCGCCAGCACCTCGGTAGCCATCAGCCAACCGCACTGCTCGGCCAGGTATTCGGCGTTGTCGTTGTCGGCAATCGCGCGCATCGCCGGCAACCGCACAAAGCCCTGACGCAGACGCTGGACCCGACCGCCCTCCTGGTCCACCGCCAGGATCAGGTCCGGACGAATCGCACGAATCGAGGCTGTCAGCTCACGCACCTGGCGCGGGCATTCGATGTTGCGGGCAAAGATGATCAGGCCGGCCACTTCGGGCTGGCGCAAAAGCTGGCGATCTTCGGCGGTCAGCCAGGTACCGGCGATGTCCACCATCAGGGAGCCTTGCAGGCTAGCACTCATAATTGATCCTTCAGTTGACGCTGATGTGAGCCCATTGGGGGCACGCGGCTTCATCGATCTGCACCGGGCAATGCACCGGCACCTGGTCGAACAGGCTGAGCAGATCGGCGTTGCGCAGGCGTACGCAGCCATGGGACAACGGCACGCCCATAGGTTCACTATCGGGCGTGCCATGCAGGTAGATATAACGACGGAAGGTGTCGACCGGCCCCAGACGATTGAAGCCTGGCTCGCAACCGCTGAGCCAGAGAATGCGCGTGAGGATCCAGTCGCGACCGGGAAATTGTGCATGCAGCTCGGCGGACCAGGTCTCGCCGGTCCAGCGTCGGCCACGCAGTACTGCACCTTGCGGCAGGCCTGCACCGATCTTGGCGCGCACCTGATGACGACCCCGCGGTGTGCAGCCCGAGCCATTGACCTCACCGGCGCCATTGCGCGCGGTGGAAACCGCCAGGCGCAGGCGCAACTGCCCCCGGGCGAACCCGTAGAGGCATTGATCAGCGAGAGAAATGTGCAGGAAATCGAGACTGGCCATGGGGCGCTAGCTTAGCCGATGCGGCTCGCTGCGCCCAGCCTCAGGCCTTGGCGGCCATCGCGGTGCTCGAAGACTTGCTGCGCGGTCGCAGTTGCGCGGCGGCCATCGCTTCATCGGTGACCCCGCTGTCAGCGCGCATGCCAGCAGCGAGGAACGGCACCATCAGGCGCATGACCTGCTCGATCGAGGTGTTGATACCGAAGTCAGTCTCGGCAATGGCACGCAACGCCTTGATACCGGACATGCTGAACGCCGCGGCACCAAGCATGAAGTGCACACGCCAGAACAGTTCGATGGGAGGAATGCGAGGCGCAGCTTCGTTGACCAGCAGCATGTAACGGCGGAACACCTTGCCGTACATGTCTTCCAGATAACGCCGCAGGTGACCCTGGCTCTGACTGAAGGCCAGGCCCAGCAAACGCATGAAGATCGACAGGTCGTTACCACTGCGCGGCTGCACCACCATCGCCTGTTCGACCAGCATCTCCAGCAGCTCTTCAAGGCTTGGCTTTTGCTCAGGACGGGCCTGACGACGCTCCAGCTCACGCTCGAGACTGGCACAGAAAGGACCAAGGAAACGTGAGAAGACCGCCTGGATCAGCGCCTTCTTGGAACCGAAATGGTAGTTCACCGCCGCCAGGTTGACGCCGGCCTTGCTGGTGATCAGCCGCAATGAGGTTTCGGCAAAACCTTTTTCCGCGAACAACTGCTCGGCAGCATCGAGAATGCGTTCAACGGTTTCCGACTGGGCCATGACTACTCCGCCTGACAAACACTTGTTTGAAACATACGTTTCAAAGCGGTGATTTGTCAAGCCTGCGCGGCCGTTTTGCGTCTATACGGTCACCTATTAAATCACAGCTGCAGGCCGCACGCTGCAAGGACATCCGCAGCTGCCGCCGGGTTTTCTTGCAGCGTGATGCTTGCAGCTTGCCACCCACTGTATATAATCCCAGTCACTGTATAAAAAGACAGAGCGATCGACATGCTAAAACTGACGCCACGCCAAGCTGAGATTCTGGCTTTTATCAAGCGCTGCCTGGAAGACAACGGCTTCCCGCCGACCCGTGCGGAAATCGCCCAGGAGCTGGGCTTCAAGTCGCCCAACGCTGCCGAGGAACACCTCAAGGCCCTGGCCCGCAAGGGCGCGATCGAGATGACCCCGGGCGCCTCGCGCGGCATCCGCATCCCTGGCCTTGAAGCCAAGGCCGAAGACAGTGGCCTGCCGATCATCGGTCGTGTCGCTGCCGGTGCACCGATCCTTGCCCAGCAGCACATCGAGGAGTCCTGCAACATCAACCCGGCCTTCTTCCATCCCCGCGCCGACTACCTGCTGCGCGTTCACGGCATGAGCATGAAGGACGTCGGTATCGTCGATGGCGACCTGCTTGCCGTACACACCTGCCGTGAAGCCCGTAATGGCCAGATCGTAGTTGCCCGCCTGGGTGACGAGGTGACGGTCAAGCGCTTCCAGCGCGAAGGCAGCAAAGTCTGGCTGATTGCTGAAAACCCCGAGTTCGCCCCCATCGAAGTCAACCTGAAAGAGCAGGAGCTGGTGATCGAGGGCTTGAGTGTCGGCGTCATTCGCCGATAAAGGAGGCGTCATGCAGTTTCCCCCCGCGTCACAGAACGTACCGCAGCAAGCCCAATTGCCGCTGTTCGAAGCATTCCTGGCCCAGCCAGTTCTGCCCGGACTGAAAGCCGCCAAGCCTGCGCCGCACCCTGGCGCCGCCCAGGTGTTCAGCGAGCTGTCCTTCCGTGGTGCGCTGGGTAACTGCCAGAGCCTGCTGGCCCCGATGCTGCGTGAGCTGAGCGAGTTGAGCGAAGAACAGGACGCCCGCTGGCTGACCCTGATCGCCCCACCCGTCAGCCTGACTCAAGCATGGCTGCGCGAAGCCGGCCTGAACCGCGAACGCATCCTGTTGCTGCAACCACGCGGCAACCAGAGCGCCCTGCAACTGGCCTGTGAAGCGCTGCGCCTGGGTCGCAGCCATACCGTGGTCAGCTGGCTGAGCATCGTCAGCAGCAGTGCCCGCCAGCAATTGAGCAACGCTGCCCGCATGGGAGACGCACAAAGCCTGAACATCCGCCTTGGCTGATATTCAGGATAAACAGGGGTTGGTTTCGCCAGGCTTCCTCAGGACGAAGAAGCCACGCAGGGCGATCAGTGCAGGACGCGCGGCCCTTCGTCTCGCTCGACTTCGCCTTCTACCAGCTTGCCGGCCATCTGCACGCCAACACTGAGCATGGCCTTGGCCACTTCCACGTGCTGACCTTGCAGGAAAGCCTTGGCGTCCTCGGAGAAATCCAGGGTTACCAGGGAGCCTTCGTCCTCGGCACGGCGCAGCTCGATCCGGCCATCAGGCAACTCGACAATTTCTAGAAAGGACGTTGGCATACAGGGCAGTTCTCCACGAAAGGCCAGCATTGTACCAGCGAGTGCCGCAATCAGCACTCACTCAAGCCTTCGCGAAAACGAACGGTCAGTCCCTTGAGATTCTGACGCCAGCTCTCCAGTTCTTCCCGCGAAAGCGCTGGCGCCTCGGGCTCATCAAGGCTCACGGCCTGAATCAATGGCTGGGTAACGTCGGTTTTTGCGGCTTTTTTCGCGACCGGCGGTCGGAACAAATCGGCATAAGCGCTTAACAGTTGCGCCAACCAGGTTTCCCGCTGCTCAGCCAATTCGACCAGCTCGGCCATCTCGGGAATCGCCACAGCCTCCAGCACTTCACGGGTCAGCAGTAGCTCTGCACGTGGCGCGCCGGCCTGCGGCAAGCGGTAAAAGCCGGCAATTTCGTGACACAAGCCCAGCAGCGCACCGTACAGGTGAAACAGCGCCGACTCACGCTCGGCCTGAATCAAGGCCTGGGCGTTCATCGCGCGGCTTTCCTGCGCCTTGCCCATGGCTTCGAGGGCCAGGCCTGCGAAGTAAATTTTCTGGTTGGTACGGGTGTAGAGTTCCTGGGCCATCTGAGTGCCCTCCGAAAGGCTGCAAGGCGGTCTGTGAATTTACACCATTGCAGGCCTGAAAAGCATCGCGGGGGGAGGCCCATCCCACAAACCGGCAACGCGGGGACGGGGGTTTCTCCCCCTTT